>JARGGE010000407.1 GCA_029210865.1 Trueperaceae bacterium | reverse complement strand
AAGGCGTCGCCGTAGCGCGTCAGCTTCGCCGCGCCGATGCCCGGCAGCGTGGCGAGCTCGGCGCGGCTGCGCGGGACCGCCTCGGCCATCGCCCGCAAGGTCGCGTCGTGGAAGATCACGTAGGCGGGCACCCCCTGCTCGCGCGCGAGCCGCGCGCGCACCTCGCGCAGCGCCTCGAAGCGCGCCGCGGCGGCGCCCGAGAGGTCGGCGGCCACGCGCCTCGGCTTGGCGGCCGCCTTGGTGGGGGTGGCGTCGCGGCGCAGCCGCACCGCGCGCTCCCCCTTCAGCACCGCGGCCGCGCCCGGCCCCAGCTTCAGCACGCCGTAGCCCTCGACGTCGGGGACGAGCAGCCCGGCCGCCACCAACTGGCGCAGCACGGAGCGCCAGGTGCGCTCGGGCAGGTCGTCGCCGACGCCGAAGGTCGGCAGCTCGTCGTGGCCCAGGTCGCGCACGCGCGGGGTGGTCTTGCCCATGAGCACGTCGACCACGTGACCGCCGCCGAAGCGCTGGCCGGTGCGCACCACCGCCGACAGGGCCTTCTGCGCCGCGACCGTGCCGTCCCACGTGTCCACCGGCTCCAAGCAGACGTCGCAGTTGCCGCAAGGCTCCTCGTAGCGCTCGCCGAAGTAGCCGAGCAGCGCCACCCGGCGGCAGGTGACCGTCTCGCAGTAGCCCAGGAGCGCGTCGAGCTTCTGCTGCTCGACGCGCTTCACCGCGTCACTCGCCCCGCCCGACGCGAGCATCCGGCGCATCGCGACCACGTCGGCCAGGCCGTAGGTCATGAAGGCCGTGGACGGCAGCCCGTCGCGGCCGGCGCGGCCGGTCTCCTGGTAGTAGCCCTCGAGGCTGCGCGGCACGTCGAGGTGGGCGACGAAGCGGACGTCGGGCTTGTCGATCCCCATCCCGAAGGCGATCGTGGCGACCACCACCACCCCCTCCTCGCGCAGGAAGCGGCTCTGATGGCGACGGCGCGTGTCCGCGTCGAGGCCCGCGTGGTACGGCACCGCGCTGATCCCCTGCTTGACCAGCCAGGCCGCGGTCTGGTCGACGCTGCGGCGCGAGAGGCAGTAGACGATGCCGGCGTCGCCGGCGTGCTCGCGCCGCAGCAGCTCGAGCAGCTGCGCGCGCGCGTCCTGCTTGTCGACGACCACGTAGCGGAGGTTGGGGCGGTCGAACGAGGCCACGAAACCGGCGGCGTGCTCGAGGTGCAGCTTCTCGCGCATCTCGCGGCGCGTCGCCTCGTCCGCCGTCGCGGTGAGCGCGACGCGGGGCACGTGCGGGAAGCGCTCGGCCAGCACCCCCAGGCCCAGGTACTCGGGGCGGAAGTCGTGGCCCCACTGGCTGACGCAGTGGGCCTCGTCGATCGCGATCAGGGCGAGCTCGGTGCGCTCGAGCAGCGCCATGAAGCGCGGGGTGAGCAGGCGCTCGGGCGCGACGTAGAGCAGGTCGAGGCGTCCCTCGACGACGCCGCGCTCGATCTGGTCGGCCTCCGCGGGGTCGAGCGTGCTGTTGAGGTACGCCGCGCGCACCCCCAGCAGCCGCAGCGCGTCGACCTGGTCTTGCATGAGCGCGATCAGCGGGCTGACGATCAGACCGACGCCGGGGCGCACCAGCGCCGGCACCTGATAGCAGAGCGACTTGCCGCCGCCGGTCGGCATGAGCACGAGCGCGTCCTCGCCGGCGAGGACCGTCTCGATGATGGCCTCCTGGTAGCCGCGGAAGGCGTCGTACCCCCACACCCGCTTGAGGACGGTGCGGGCCTCGGCGAGGGCGGCGCTGGCGGTGGGCGCGTCGGCGGTCATCGGTGCGAGGGTACCAACCGCGGGATGGCGCGGCCGTCGGGGGTGGGCGCCGAGCCTACGCGGCGGCGGAGGCGTCCGGGCGAGCGTCCCACCGCTCCACGAAGCGCACCCCCAGCGCCCGCACCACCTCCTTGGCGCGCGCCGACACGTCGGTCCGGAAGGCGACCTGGTCGCGCGCGTCCAGCGGGTACGCCTTGAGCGCGTAGCAGCTGCCCCCCGCATGGTCGACGAGCACGACGCGGATGGGCCGCGTGGGGTCGAGGTAGCGGCTGGTGGTGAGGACGTCGGTCAGGCGCCGCTGCACCGCGTCGGCGTCGTGGTCGGGATGCAGCCACACCTCGGTCACGACGAGCAGCGTGCGCTTGCCATCGTTGGCGTTGGCGACGTCGTCGGTCCACAGGCGCCCGTGGGGGATGGTGACCACGTCGTCGTCGAGCGTGACGACCTGGATGGCGCGGCTGCCGACGCTGCGAACCTCGCCGTAGTAAGCGCCGAAGCGCACCCAGTCGCCCTGTCGGTAGGGCCGCTCGGCCACCGCCACCACGCCGGCGACCAGGCTGGCGACGTAATCCTTGAAGGCGAAGCCGAGCGCGATGCCGAGCGCCCCGACGATCGCGATGAGGTTCTGCGGCGTCGGCGCGATCACCTTGGGCACCGCCCAGACGGTCACCGCCAGCCCGATACCCAGCCGCAGGGCCGGGACCAGCGTCAACACCCGGGTGCGGAAGCGCGCCGGCACCGCGTCGGCCACCTTGGGCAGGAGCCACCCCAACGCCCACGCGAGCGCCGCGGCGGCCGCCAGACCCGCCAGCAGCAGCAGGACGGGGATCTCGGTCGGGTCGCGGAGGATCTCGTTCAGCTGTCCGTTCACGCGCGCACCCCCGCGATCGCCTCGGCGTCGAGCCGGCCCCAGACCGACGGCAGCGCCGCCGGCGCCACGCGCACCCGTTCG
>JARGGE010000406.1 GCA_029210865.1 Trueperaceae bacterium | reverse complement strand
CAGCTCGAGCTTCAAGGGGTTCGCCGGAGCGCGCAGCGTCGCGCGGGCCGACGCGCGGGTGCTGGCGCGCGCGGCCGCGGCGGCCTACACCGCCGTCGACCCGCTCGCGACGTCGGAGCTCCGCGCCGAGGCCGGGGTCGGCGGGGCGGGCGGCGAACCCGGTGCGGCGCCCGCCGCGCCAACGTCGGACGTGGCGCACCTGGCGCTGCCGCGGGCGCGCCCCCGCAGCGCCGTCGTCGACCTGCGGAACGAGCCTGGCTGGCCGCTCGCCGCGCCGCTCGTGCGGCTGCTGCGGCAGGTGGCCGAGCGCCGTCGCCAGGCCGTCCTGATCGTGCCGCGCCGCGGCTTCGCGGCCGCCCTCGGGTGCCGCACGTGCGGCGAGGTCGTGCTGTGCCCGAACTGCGACCTGCCGCTGCGCTGGCACGAGCGCGTCCGCCGCTTGCGCTGCCACCGCTGCGGCTTCGAGCAGGGACCGCCGCTGGCGTGCCCCGCGTGCGGCGGCGAGGACCTCGCGCCGCGGCCCGGGGCCGGCACCGAGTGGGTGGCGAAGGCGCTCCGCGACGCGGTGCCCGGCCTCGACGTCGTGCAGTGGGACCGCGACCGGCGCGAGGACCCGACCGCCCTGCTCGAGGGGGCGCCGGGCGCGCTGGTGGGCACCACCGGGGTCCTGCGCGCCCCGCGCCTGCCCCAGCTCGCGCTCATCGCGCTGACCGCGGGCGACGCCCTGCTCGACCACGAGGACGTGCGCGCGACCGAATCGGCGCTGCGCCTGCTGCTCACGCTCCCCGACCTGGCCGGCGGCGAACGCCGGCCGCTGCTGGTCGCCCAGGTGCACCGCCCCGACCACGAGGTCTGGCGGGCGTGGCTCGACCCCGAGCTGGACGCGGCGGTCGACCGGGTGCTGGCCGGCGTCGACCAGCGGCGCGCCGCCTTCGGGTACCCGCCCTACCGCCGATGGGCGCGCGTGCAGGTGACGCACCGCGACCGGGCGCAGGCGTCGGCGGCCGCGCATGCGGTGGTCGATCGCCTCAAGGCGGCCGGGGTCCCCGCCGAAGACGTGCTCGGTCCCGCGCCGGCCCCGTTGGCGCGGGCGCGCGGGCGCTACGCCTTCCACGCGTTCGTGCGCGCGGGTGCCGACGACGTGCTCGCCGAGCGCGTCGGGCGGGTCGACCCGCGACCGGCGCCGGGCGCGGTGGTGCGCGTCGACGTCGACCCGTACGACATCGAGGGCTGGCTCGACTGAGGCCCGTGGACCGCCGGGCGCGCGCCGTCCCCGTATCATGACGGGCGATGCTGCAGAACCGCCGCGCGCGCCACGACTACGAGTTGCTCGAGACCTTCGAGGCGGGGCTGGTGCTCCGCGGCAGCGAGGTCAAGTCGTTGCGGGGTGGCGGCGGCTCGATCGCCGAGGCCTACGCCAAGGTGGTCGGCGACGAGGTCTGGCTCGAGGGCGCCACCATCCCGTCCTACCCCCAGGCCTCGTACAACGACCACGAGCCGCAACGCCGCCGCAAGCTGCTGCTCCACCGCCGCGAGATCTTCGAGCTGCGCAAGGGGTTGGAACGGCGCGGTCTGACCGTCGTCCCGCTGGAGCTCTACTTCGACGAGCGCGGCCGCGCCAAGCTCAAGATCGCGCTCGCCCGGGGTCGAAAGCGCCACGACAAGCGCCAGGCGGCCGCCGAGCGCGACGCCAAGCGCGAGATGGACCGCGCCCTCAAGGGGGCCGATCGGTGAAGGCTCGGCGCGTCGCGCTCGCGGTGGCTCTCGCCGCGCTCCTCGCGGGCGGCTGGGCGGTCGCGCAGGTCCAGCTCGCCGTCAACGGGGTGGCGGTGCCCGGGGCCACGACGACGCTGGTGCCCGGGGTGACCTACGCGCCGGCGGTCGACCTGGCCGCGGCGCTGGGCGCCGAGGTCGACGCCGACCCGATGGCGGGTCTCGCCACCTTCACCCTCGGTGCGGCGGTCGTCCAGGTCGAGCTCGTCGCCGACGCCGCCGAGGCGCTCGCCCGCGACCCCGCGATCACGCGCGACGGCGTCCCGCGTCCGGGTTCCGCGGGCATCCACGACGGCTTCGAGGCCTTCGTGCCCGTGAAGGGGGTCGCCGAGGCTTTCGGCGGTCGCGTCTCCTTCGTCCAGGGGTCCGGCGTGGTCGTGGTGGTGCTGCCGCGACCGGCGCTGACGGTCCGCGTCGACGGCTCGGGGGCGGGCGAACGGCTGGTCTTCGGGCTCGACGCGCCCACGCGCGTCGTGTCCTACCTCAACGAGGCGATCTCGGTCCTCGACCTCCGCTTCGAGCGGACCGACGCCGACGCGACGGCGCTCGAGGGCACCGCGTTCGTCCGGGCGTCCGTCGCGCCCGTGCGCGGCAGCGCCGAGGTGCGGATCCAGCTGCTCTCCGAGCGGACCGCGCGCGTCCTGACGCTGCCCGACGGGGACGGCGTCAGCGTCGTCGTCGCCTTCGCGGCGGAGACCGAACCGGTCGAGCTCGGCGCGGCGCGCGGGGCGCGGCTGGTGCTCGATGCCGGCCACGACCCGAGCGACCCCGGCCTGGTGGTCGACGGCGTGCGCGAGACCGACGTGACGCGGGCCTTCGTCGACGCCGTCGCCGAGGCGCTGGTCGGCAGCGGCATCGACGTGGCGCGGACGCGCCCGTCGCCCGTCGCCGTCTCGCTCGGCGCAATGCCAGCCGGCTCGACTGCTAAAGAACTTGACGTAGGTCTTCGCCACGCCTGTATCGTCGCTTCGGATAACAAAGCGTACTGCTGGGGAACT
>JARGGE010000405.1 GCA_029210865.1 Trueperaceae bacterium | reverse complement strand
CGCGTGGGCGGTGGGCGGTGACGCGGGGCCAACGGGTCGCCGGGTTCACCGTCCTCGCCCTCCTGGCCTTCGCGGGCAACTCGCTGCTCGCGCGCGCCGCGATCGGCCCCGCCGCCGACGGGGGCGTCGCGATCGACCCGGTGGGGTTCACCGCGCTCCGGCTGGCGGCGGGCGCCGTCGTCCTCGCGCTCCTAGTCGGCCCGCGCGCGCTCGCGCTGCCGGCGCCGGGTCCCGAGCGGCGGCGCACGCTCTGGGCGGTCGTGGCGCTGGTGGCCTACGCCCTCCCCTTCTCCGTGGCCTACGTCGAGCTCGGCGCCGCCGCCGGGGCGCTGCTCCTGTTCGGTGCCGTCCAGGTGACCATGGGCGCGGTCGGCCTCGCCGCCGGCGAGCGCCCGGGCGCCCGCGGCCTGCTCGGGTGGGGGTCCGCCCTCGCGGGCCTGGTCGTCCTGCTGCTCCCCGGGGCGCAGGCGCCCGACCCGCTCGCCGCCACCATCATGGCGGTCGCCGGCGTCGCCTGGGGCGCCTACACGCTCCTCGGCCGCGCCGGCGCGGCACCCTTGACCGCCACCGCGCGCGCCTTCGTCTGGGCGCTGCCCGCTGCGCTGGGGCTCGCGGCGTGGCCCGGGGCCTGGACCGGCGCGACCCCCGCCGGCATCGGGCTCGCGGTCGCGTCGGGCGCCCTCGCCTCCGGGTTGGGCTACGCGGTCTGGTACGTCGCGCTGCCCGCCCTCACGCGCACGGTCGCAGCCGTGGTGCAGCTCGCCGTCCCGCTCGTCGCCGCCGTGGCCGCCGTCGTTTGGCTGGGCGAGGGGATCGGATGGCGCTTCGCGGTGGCGTCGCTGTTGGTGCTCGGCGGCATCGCCGCGGTGGTGGTGCCGGGTCGTCGCGCCGCGCCTACGGCCGCAGCGTCGCCACCTTCCGCGTGAGGCGCTCCACCAGGTCGCGCTTGAGCGTCACGCCGATGCCAGGCCCCTGCGGCACCTGCTGGACGCCGTCGACGGCGTCGAGCAGCGGCTCGACGACGTCCTCGTCCCAGTAGCGACTGGCGCTCGAGGTGTCGCCCGGCAGGACGAAGCCCTCGAGGCTGGAGAGGTGCAGGTTGTGGGCCCGGCCGACGCCCGACTCCAGCATGCCGCCACACCAGACCGGCGCGCCGAAGGCCACCGCCACGTCGTGGAGCCGCTGCGCTTGGGTGTAGCCGCGCACGCGCCCGACCTTCACGTTGATGATGCGCCCCGCCCCGATCTGCAGCCCTTTGCGGGCGTCCTCGGCGGAGTGGATCGACTCGTCCAGGCAGATGGCGGTGCGCAGCTGCCGCTGCAACTCGGCGTGGTCGACCAGGTCGTCGTAGGCGAGCGGCTGCTCGACGTAGGCGAGGTCGAAGTCGTCGAGCCGGCGCAGCGTGGCCGCGTCCACGAGGCGGTAGGCGCTGTTGGCGTCGACGGTGAGGTCGACGACGGGGAGCGCCTCGCGCACCGCGCGCACGGGGGCGACGTCCCAGCCGGGCTTGATCTTGAGCTTCACGCGCTTGTACCCCTCGGCGACGTGCGCCATCGCCAGCTCGGCGGTGGCCTCGGGGCTCGCCTGGATGCCGAGGGAGACGCCCACCGGGACCTCGGTGCGAACGCCGCCCAGGAGCCTCCACAGCGGCAGGTCGAGCGAGCGCGCCCACAGGTCCCAGAAGGCCATCTCGACCGAGGCGACCGCCATGTTGTGGCCGCGAACGAAGCGCAACGCGTGCAGCAGCTGCGCCGGCGTGTCGAAGGAGCGGCCGACGACCGCTGGGGCGATGAAGTCGGAGAGCACCGACCAGGCGGTGTCGTTGGTCTCGTAACTGTAGCCGGGGTACTCGCCGGCCACGCACTCGGCGACGCCCTCGCCGCCCTCGCCGCGCACCGTGACGAGCAGGACCCGCCGGTCCTGCTCGACGCCGAAGCTGGTCTCGAAGCGGAACCGCAGGCGGAGGTCGATCTCGCGGAGCTCGATCTGGTCGATGCGCATGCGCGCATCATGCCGCACGGCGACGACGACGGCGGCGCGTGTCCCGGCCGCGCGGGGTACCGGGGCGCCTCGGGGGCGCCTTGGGGGCGTCCGACCGCGCCGTGCGGCGGTAGCGTGGGGGCGTGCGCGCGGTCCTGCACGTCGACATGGACGCCTTCTACGCCTCGGTCGAGCAGCGCGACCGCCCGGAGCTGCGCGGGCGGCCGCTGGCGGTGGGGGGTGCGGGCGAGCGCGGCGTGGTCATGACCGCGAGCTACGAGGCGCGCGCCTTCGGCGTCGGTTCGGCGATGCCGACGGCGATCGCGCGTCGGCGTTGCCCCGAGCTGGTGGTCGTGGCACCGCGCTTCGAGGCCTACCAGGGAGCGTCGCGCGCGGTGCGGGCGATCTTCGAACGCGTCACCGACCTGGTCGAGCCGCTCGCGCTGGACGAGGCGTACCTCGACGTGACGCACCCCGTGGGCGGCCCCCGCGAGGGCTCGCCGGCAGCGACCGGGCCGCTCGACGTCGACGCCGCGACCGCGCTCGCGCGCGAGCTGCTCGCCACGATCGCCGACGAGGTGGGCCTCACCGCCTCCGCCGGGGTGGCGCCTGGCAAGTTCCTCGCCAAGGTGGCCTCGGCAGCGCGCAAGCCCTCCGGGCTCACCGTCGTGCACCCGGAGGAGGCGCAGGCCTTCACGGACGCCCTGCCGATCGAGCGTTACCCGGTGGTCAACCCCGACACCGGGCTGGTCGAGGACCGCTGGTGGGCGCTCATCGCGATCCCCGTCCTCGAC
>JARGGE010000404.1 GCA_029210865.1 Trueperaceae bacterium | reverse complement strand
GACGGCGGAGCTCACGGTAACGCTCACGCGCCCGTCGACAGCGGACGTGGTCATCCCCGCCGGCACCGTGGTGCGGACGCAGGAGGTGACCGAGCCGGTGCGCTTCCAGCTCCTGGCCGACGCGACCGTCGCCGCCGGCCAGACCCCGCCGACCACCACGGTGATCGCCGAGCACTCGCGGCCGCACCAGCAGCTCGCGGAGGCCCGCGGGCTCAAGGGCTTCGAGCTGCTGCTCGACCGCGCGCCGTACCTCGACGGCTCCGCGGAGGTGTCGACGCCGACGGGCGCGTACACCGAGGTGGAGAGCTTCCTCGACTCGGGCCCGAACGACCGCCACTTCCTCGTCCGCGTCGACCAGAACGACCGCGCGTCGGTGCGCTTCGGCGACGGGCGCAACGGGCTGCCGCCGACTGGCACGGTCACGGTCCGCTACAAGACCGGCGGGGGCGCGGGCGGCAACGTCGACGCCGGGCGCCTCGTGGTGATCGAGGGCGCGTTCATGGACGTGCACGGGCGCCCCGTGCAGGTCTCGGTGACCAACACGCTGCCGGCCACGGGCGGGACCGACCGCCAGAGCGTCGCCTCGGCGCGCCTGCTCGCGCCCGAGAGCCTGCGCGCGATGACCCGCAGCGTCGCGAGGGAGGACTTCGAGATCAACGCGCGGCGGCTGCCCGGCGTGGCGCGTGCGCTGATGCTCACATCGAACGAGGACCCGAGCGTCGACGAGAACGCGGGCGTCCTCTACGTGATCCCCCAAGGCGGCGGGGTGCCGACGCCGGCGCTCAAGAACCTCGTCCTCAAGCAGGTCACCGAGGTCTACCCCTGCACGCTCACGTTCCAGGTGAGCGTGCTCGACCCGGTCTACCGCCGCCTCGACGTGGCCGCGCGCGTGTTCCTCCGCGCGGGCGTGTCGGGCACCACGGTGCGCGCCCGCATCGTCGAGAGCCTGGTCGCGTACTTCCGCGTCACCGAGCCCGACGGCACGCCGAACCGCCGCGTCGACTTCGGCTTCAACCTCAAGGACGCCGAGGGCAACCCGGCCGGCGAGATCGCCTGGTCCGACGTCTTCAACGTCATCCGCGACACCGAAGGGGTGCGCAAGATCGGCGACGCGCCCGGCGACCTGACGCTCAACGGGCTGCCCGCCGACGTGCGCCTGCGCGTCCAGGAGTTCCCAGTGCTCGGCACGGTGACGCTGACCAACGGCGACACGGGAGGGCCGCTCTGATGGCGGTGCTCAACCCCAGCTTCGAGGACGCGGGGCTCCTGCCGGGCGAGGCCGAGCACTGGACGCTCGTCGCCGTCGCGAGCCTCGAGGCCATCGCAGGCTTCGGGGCCGACCCCGAGCTCGCCTGGGAGGGCTTCGAGCGCTGGACCGAGCTCTGGCTCGCGCTCGACGACGTACCCGTGGTCCGGGCCTTCTTCGACACCGCGCCCGAGGGCCTCGAGGACTTCGAGGAGGCCTGGGAGAACGACCTCTACCTCTGGGAGCTGCCGCCCGCGCAGCAGCTGCCCGCGAGCTTCGGTCCCGGCGACGTCGAGGCGTGCGAGGGCGGCTGGGCGAACGACGGCTACGCGTGGTCCTGGGCCGACGTGACCGGCGTCGTGGGCGTGTTCGACGGCGAGCCGCGCGAGGACTTCGAGGACCAGTGGAGCGGGAACCAGGCCTTCGCCTGGGCGTGGGGCGCGGTCACCAGCGCGGCTGCGCTCTTCGACGCCGGGGTCCAGGCCCGCGAGGACTTCGAGAACGGCTGGGACCCGGCCACCACGATCTGAAGGAGCACACGCCGATGGCATCGACCGACTGGACCTTCCTCAACGACGGGCTCGACATCGCCACGGTGGACCGCGGCGTGACGGCTGGCGTCGCGCGCCCGCCCGGCGGCGGCAGCTTCCTCTACGCCTTCAACTCCCTCGCCGCGGTCGAGGGCTGCGTGGCGCTCTTCGCGAACCTCGTCGACTTCGCGCCGATGGCCAAGGGCGGCTCGATCCGCGGCGTGGTCCAGCGCGGGCCGGGCGGCGGGCCGACGGGCTTCTCGCCGTTCCTCTACCTCTGCTGCCAGGGCAACTCGGTCAACGACCAGGCGTACCTGCTCGGGCTCTCGGACGACGACCCGCACCGCGTCGTGCTGCGCAAGGGCACCGTGACCACCGGGCTGCCCGACGCCGACGGCCCCGGCGTGCTGCTCAAGTCGAGCGAGAGCTTCGCGCAGGCGACGTGGCTGCACCTGCGCCTCGACGTCATCGTCAACGCCAACGGCGACGTCGTCCTCAAGGTGTTCCGCAACGACCTGGGCGCACACGCCCTCGGCACGCCGCCCGACTGGCAGCCGGTGCCCGGCATGGCGGAGTTCATCGACGACCACCTCGGCATCAACAGCGGCAGCCAGCCGCTCACGTCGGGCCGCGGCGGCTTCGGCTTCTCGGTCCGCGACGTCACGCGCCGAGGCTTCTTCGACCACCTCGAGCTCTACCGGCAGGTCTGACCATGGCGCGCACGGCCTTCGACGCGCGGCTCGGCGCGAGCCAGGGGCGCCTCGCGGCGGGCGGTGCGAGTCCCGCACCGTCGGGCGACTACCTGTTCGTGCTGGGCGACGCCGAGGCCGGCCGCTACCACGAGCTCGCGAGCGGCGACCACGTCGAGGTGCGCCAGGAGGTGGACCTCACCGACGCCGACTTCGTGCGGGCCCAGCTCCGCCTCCGCGTCCCGGAGAGCACGCCGGCCGGGTGGCGCTGGGTCGCGTCTGTCCGCGTCGACGGCAGCCCGCTGGCTCAGG
>JARGGE010000403.1 GCA_029210865.1 Trueperaceae bacterium | reverse complement strand
CAGCCGGCCGAGCGGAACCCGCGGGTACCCGAAGCGCGCGTGCGCCTCCGCGGCGTTGTTCAGCAGCGCGGTGGGCTCCTCGTGCCCCACGAACACCGGCTCGCGCCCGAGGCGCTCGGCCAGCCGCTCCGCCGCCCAGCGCACCGAGACGGTCTCGGGGCCGGTGAGGTTGAGGACCTTGGGCGGCGCGGCCGCCAGGTGCAGGCTGCGCAGCGCGACCTCGTTCGCGTCGCCTTGCCAGATGACGTTCATGTGCCCCATCGCCAGGTCGATCGGGGTGCCGCCCTGGATCGCGAGCGCCAGGTCGACGAGCGTGCCGTAGCGCAGCTCGACCGCGTAGTTCAGGCGCAGGAGCACCGAGCGGGTGCCGTGGCGGTGGGCGGCGTACTCGAACATCCGCTCGCGCCCCAGCACCGACTGGGCGTACTCGCCCACCGGGCCCACGGGGTCGCGCTCGGTGCAGCCGCCGCTGCCGACGGGCACGAACGGGTAGATGTTGCCGCTCGAGAAGGCGAGCACCCGCGCGCCCGCGAAGCGCCCGCCCACCAGGGCCGGCAGGAAGGCGTTCTGCGCCCAGGTGAGGTGCTCCTGGCCGGACGTCCCGAACTTCATCGCCACCATGTAGACGACGTTCGCGACGTCGGGGAGCCGGTCGAGCGCGCCCGGTTCGAGCAGGTCGAGGGCGATCGTCTGCGCGCCCGCGGCCTCGAGCAGCCGGCGCGCCTCGGGGTCGGAGAAGCGCGAGACGGCGGTCACGGTCTTGGCGACGCCGGCCTCGGCGATCGCGTTGCAGGCCAGCGCGACCAGGCTCGGGCCCATCTTGCCGCCGGCGCCCAGCACCAGCAGGTCGCCCTCGAGCCGGGCGAGGTCGTCGACGAGCGCCGGCGACGGCATCGCCAAGCGTCCTTCGAGTTCGTCGAGGGTCCGGATGGTCACGTCGGCGCCTCCGTCGCGCGACCGGGCGCCGACCCGGCCACCCGCCGTGGGGGACCGTCGGTCGCGCGCTGGGTCGGACGCCCCATGCTAGCCCATCGTCCGAGGCGTCCCGAGCCGTGCTGGGCGCGTTCGGGGCATCGGGCCGACGCCCGCCGGCGAGAGGCTTATCGTGGAGCCCGAACCCTGGCTCGACCTCTGGAGGAGACCCCGTGGCGCGACGCACCGTAGGCATCGTGATGAACGGCGTGACCGGCCGCATGGGCCGCCACCAGCACCTGGAGCGCTCGATCCTCGCCATCCGTGCCCAAGGGGGGCTCGACCTGGGCGACGGCGACGTCCTGTGGCCCGAACCCACGCTCGTGGGGCGCAGCGAGGCGCGCCTGCGCGCGCTCGCCGAGGCCACCGGCGCGGAGCGCTGGACCACCGACCTCGACGCCGCGCTCGCCGACCCCGCCCACCACGTCTACTTCGACGCCCAGGTGACCAAGGCGCGGGTGCCCGCCGTGCGCGCCGCGATCGAAGCGGGCAAGCACGTCTACGTCGAGAAGCCGAGCGCCGAGACGGTCGCCGAGGCGCTCGAGCTGGTCCGGCTGGCGGACGCCGCCGGCGTCAAGCACGGCGTCGTCCAGGACAAGCTCTTCCTGCCAGGGCTCGTGAAGCTCGAGCGGGTGCTCGCCAGCGGCATGCTCGGGCGCGTCCTGTCGGTGCGCGGCGAGTTCGGCTACTGGGTGTTCGAGGGCGACTGGCAGCCGGCGCAGCGGCCCTCCTGGAACTACCGCACCGAGGACGGCGGCGGGATCATCGTCGACATGCTCCCCCACTGGCGCTACGTGCTCGACCACCTGTTCGGCGAGGTCCGATCGGTCTCGTGCCTGGGCGCCACCCACGTGCCCGAGCGCTGGGACGAGGCGGGGCGCGCGTACGCCGCCACCGCCGACGACGCCGCGTACGCCACCTTCGAGCTCGCCGGCGGCGTCATCGCGACCATCAACGCCTCGTGGACCACGCGCGTCTACCGCGACGAGCTGGTGGTGTTCCAGGTCGACGGCACCGAGGGGAGCGCCGTGGCCGGACTGCGCACCTGCCAGGTCCAGCACCGCACGATGACGCCGCGGCCGGTCTGGAACCCCGACGTGGCGAACCCCTTCGACTTCCGCGCCGACTGGGCCCCCGTGCCCGACAACGGTCCCTTCGACAACGCCTTCAAGGTGCAGTGGGAGCGCTTCCTGCGCCACGTGGTCCAGGACGCGCCCTACCGGCACACCCTGCTCGAGGGGGCGAAGGGGGTGCAGCTCGCCGAGCTCGGCCTGGCCTCGTGGCGCGGGCGCCGCTGGCTGGACGTCCCGGAGCTGCGGCCGTGAGCGCCGAGCTGACCCTGCCCCGCGCCGACGGCCGCCTCGAGCGCTACCGGACGGGGGCCCCGGGCGCCTTCGCGCGCCCCACCGCCCCGCTCGCGAGCCGCCGGCTCTACGCCGCAGCGCACGTGGTCGCCGACCCCCTCACGGCGAGCGTGGGCTCGAGCGACCTCGACTGGGACGCCACCCTCGCCTACCGGCGCCACCTCTGGAGCTGGGGGCTGGGCGTGGCCGACGCCATGGACACCGCGCAGCGCGGGATGGGGCTCGACTACGCCACCACCAAGGAACTGATCGAGCGCAGCGCCGCGGCGGCTTCCAAAACGCTGCCGCCGGAGGTGGCGACGTCATCGACCAGCAGGGCCCGCCGGCCGGGAGCCCACTCTCCCTCGATTCGGGCGCCGGTGCCATGGGACTTGGCCTCTTTGCGGGGCCAGACCAGGGGCATCCCGGCCTCAAGCGCCACAGCGGTGGCCAGGGGCAGCGCCCCGTATGGG
>JARGGE010000402.1 GCA_029210865.1 Trueperaceae bacterium | reverse complement strand
GCGCCGTGCTAGCGTGCCCCTCGTGCCCGTCGGGTCTGCGTCCCCCTTCCCGTACGCCCGCTACCGCGCCGGTCAGCGCGAGGTGATCGACGCCGCCCGCGCCGCCTTCGACGAGGGGCGCAAGGTGGTCGTGGTCGAGGCGCCCACGGGGGCGGGGAAGAGCGCCATCGCGGTCACCCTCGCCCGCGAGGCGACCTCCGCCTACCTGCTCACGGCCCAGAAGGTGCTGCAGGACCAGTACCAGCGTGACTTCGACGACCTCGCGCTCATGAAGGGCCGGGCGAACTACCCGTGCGAGGTGGCGCCCACCCACGCGGCCGCCGCGCCGTGCCTGGCCGGCCGCACCTTCCCCGAGTGCGACGCCTGCCAGTACTTCCGCGCCAAGGACCGGGCGCTCGCGGCCCCGCGTGCCCTCATGAACTACGCCTACTTCCTGCACGAGCTCAACTACGCCGGCGGCTTCCGGCCGCGCGACCTGCTCGTGCTCGACGAAGCGCACAACGCCGAGGCGATGCTGATGAGCTTCGTCCAGGTGTCGGTGGGCGACGCCCAGCTCGAGCGCGCCGGCGTGGCCGCGCGGCTCCCCGGGTTCCCCGAGCGCGGCGCGCTCTTCGACTTCGCGGAGGACCTGCGGCCGCAGCTGTCTGCGCGCGCGCGCGAGCTCGATGCGGTGTTGGGCGTGGGCGCCCTGCCCCCCGACGTCGAGCTCGAGCAACTGCGGGTGCGCCAGTGGCTCGACGGCCAGGCGGCGCGCCTGGGGTGGCTCGTCGACACGCACGGCGACGGGGTGCCCTGGGTGGTCGAGCACCGGCGCGACGACCGCGGGCCGAGCGCTGTCTTCAAACCCGTCTCGGTGGCGCCGTTCGCGGACGAGCTCCTGTTCGGTCACGCCGAACGCTCGCTGCTGCTCTCCGCCACCGTGCTCGACCCCGACACCTTCCTGCGCGGTCTCGGGGTCGCGCCCGAGGAGGCGGCCGTCCTCCAGGTCGCCTCGACCTTCCCGCCCGAGCGCCGACCGCTGGTCGCGCGCCCGGTGGCGCGGCTCACGCGCCACCACCTCGACCGCGACCTGCCCAAGCTCGCGGCCGAGGTGGCGGCGATCCTCGTCGACCACGAGACCGAGAAGGGCGTGGTGCACACGCACTCGTACAAGATCGCGGCGGCGGTCCTGCGCTCCCTCCCCGCCGACCTGCGCCACCGCGTGGTCACCCACTACGACGCGGCGGGGCGTGAGGCGGCGCTCGAGGCGCACCTGACGCGCCCGGAGCCCACCGTGCTGGTCAGCCCGTCGATGACCGAGGGGCTCGACCTGGTCGGCGACCTCGCGCGCTGGCAGGTGATCTGCAAGCTGCCCTACCCGTACCTGGGCGACGCCCAGGTGGCCGCGCGCCGCGCCGAGGACCCTGGTTGGTACGACTGGCGCACGTGCCTGACGCTGGTGCAGGCGTACGGTCGGGCGGTGCGGAGCGAGGAGGACCACGCGGTCACGTACCTGCTCGACGCCGACGCCCCGGCGTTCCTGCGGCGGCAGCGGGCGCGCCTGCCCGAGTGGTTCCTCGAAGCGGTGCGCTGGCCCTGAGTCCGGCGCGGCCCGGCGCGGTCGGCGCGGATGCGGGCGCGGTCGGCGCGGATGCGGGCGCTGGTGCGTGCGCGGAAGCGGGCACGCCGACGGGTGCGCTCGATCAGAAGCGGTCGACCGGCGAGCGGTAGGGGCGACGCCCCCCGGCGAGCAGCGCCAGGGTGGCGAGCGCCCGGCCGTCGCCCTCGGCCCACCCGACCCGGCGCACGTCGCTCGGCGCGGCGGCGCCGGCGAGCAGCAGCGCGAGCGCGCGCACGTCGACCGTCGCGTCGGGCGCACCGCGGGTGGACGCCACGTCGGTGCCCTCGGGGCCGGGCGTCAGGCGCCAGGTGCCGTCGTTCCAGGGCGCGAACGGGTCGACCACGCGCAGGGTCAGCGGCGGCGCGTCGAGCGGCGCGTCGTCGTCCGCGACCGCCCGGAGCGGCCGGACGGCGAGCGCCACGTCGGTGACGCGCGCCATCAGCCCGGTGCGACCCGGGAGCGCGTGCGCGCGGACGCGGTCGGCGGCCACCGGGTCGTCCCACGGGACCTCGAGGTGCACGCGCTCGGCGTGCCCGCGGAACGCGGCGATCGCGCCCCATACCGCCTCGCGGCCAGCGGCGCCGCGCCAGCCGAGGTCCAGCACGTCCAGCCGCACCACGCCCTCGGGCGTGTCATGCACCTGCAGCGCCACGAACGCGTCCGCACCGCGGTAGCGCAGCAGCCGCGCGCCCGGCGCGCCGTCGAGGTCCTTCCAGGGGTCCCACGGGCCGTCCTCACGGGCGTCGGCGAAGGTCCGGGTCGCGGCGAAGCGGGCGTACGCCGTCGCGAGCCCGGCGCGCGCGGGGCCCTCGACCCGCTCGAGCGCCGCGGGGACCCCGGCGGGCAGTCGTTCCGGAGGGAGCGCGAGGGGCACGCCGGTGGGCACGCTCGCCCAGCCGTTGCGGCCGTAGAACGGAGCGTCGAAGGGGTAGAGCAGGTTCCAGCCGAGGCCGTCGCGGCGCCCGTCCTCGAGCGAGGTACGCATCAGGCGCACGGCGTGGCCGGCGCGGCGGTGCTCGGGGGCGGTCTGGACGCCGCCGAATCCGCCGATCGCCGCGGTCCGCCCGGCCACCCAGGCCCGGTAGCGGTGCTGGGTGACGACCGCGACGAGTTCGTCGCCGACGAAGGCCCCGAAGGAGTTGCGCAGCCGCTTCCGGAAGGCCTCGTACGTCGCCTCGGCGGGCGGGTA
>JARGGE010000401.1 GCA_029210865.1 Trueperaceae bacterium | reverse complement strand
CGTACGAAGGGGGCATGCGCTTCACGGTCAACTACCTGGCGCTCCTGCTGGCGCTGGTGATCTACACCTCGGCCTTCATCGGCGAGATCGTCCGCGGCGGCATCCAGGCGATCGCGAAGGGGCAGCGGGAGGCGGCCCAGGCGCTCGGTCTCTCGGGGTACCAGATCTTCACCCTCGTCGTCTTCCCGCAGGCGCTGCGCATCGTGCTGCCGCCGGTGATCAGCCAGTTCCTCAACCTCACCAAGAACAGCTCGCTCGCGCCGCTCGCCGGCTACGCCGAGCTCTTCGTCGTCGCCGGCATCGTGGCCAACCAGACCGGAGCGTCCATCCCGATCGCGCTCCTGCTGGTCGTCTCGTACCTCACCATCAGCCTGGTCTTCGCCTTCGTGCTCAACGTGGTGAACGACCGGCTGGCCCTCGTGGAGCGCTGACGTGTTCGAGATCATCCCCCCCCGTCCGGCCCCGGCCGGCGTCGTCGGCGTGCGCGCCTGGCTGCGCTCGAACCTCTTCAGCTCCCCGGCGAACACGCTCCTGACGGTCGTCGCCGGCGCGGTCCTCGCCGTCGCGCTCGTCAACCTGATCGGCTTCGTCTTCTTCGATGCCCATTGGGCGCAGGTGTGGCGCAACCAGAAGCTCTTCGGCGCCTACCGCTACCCAACTGAGCTCCTGTGGCGGCCGCTGTCGATCGCCGCGGTCATGATGGGCCTGCTGGGCGCGATGGCAGGCGCCGCCCGCGAGAACGAGATCGTCCGCGGCGCCTTCTTCTGGATCATCGGCTTCGTCGCCGTCGTTGCGGCCGTCGCGCTCGCCTTCTGGCCCTCGGTGCGGTTCTGGTGGGCGCTGGTCGTCGTGGTCGCGGCCGCCGGCTTCCTCCTCGGGCGCGCCGCGCCGCGGCCCACGCTCAAGGTGCTGCCGTGGGCCTGGGCGGCCTGGCTGTTCCTCGGGTTCTTCGTACTGTACGGCGTGCAACCGGGGGAGGGCCTCCTGCGGGTGGTGCCGGCCCGCGACTGGGGAGGCTTCCTGCTGACGCTGATCCTCTTCACCGGGATCGTCCCGAGCTTCCCGCTGGGCGTCGCGCTCGCGCTCGGTCGCCGGAGCAAGCTACCGGCGATCAAGTACACGAGCATCGCCTTCATCGAGGTCGTGCGCGGCGCTCCGCTCATCATGTGGTTGTTCATCGCCTCGCTGCTGCTGCCCTTGCTCTTGAACACCGACCCGAACAGCCTGCCGTCGATCCTGCGTGCCTACGTCGCCATCACCCTCTTCTCCGCGGCGTACATGGCCGAGAACGTCCGTGGCGGGCTGCAGGCCGTCCCGAACGGGCAGTCGGAGGCGGCGCGCGCGCTGGGCCTGGGCGGCTGGCAGACGATGCGCCTGATCGTGCTCCCGCAGGCGCTCCGGGCGGTCATCCCGGCGATCGTCGGCCAGGCCATCGGCCTCTTCAAGGACACCTCGCTGGTCTTCATCGTCGGGCTCGCCGACTTCTTCCGGGTCGCCGAGCTGGTCTCGGTGCAGCCCGAGTCGCTGCTCGTCACCGGCGGGGTCAAGCTCGAGGTCTACCTGTTCGTCGCGACCGTCTACTTCTTCTTCGCGTACCGCATGTCGGCCGCGAGCCGACTGCTCGAGAAGCGCCTGGGGGTGGGGACGCGATGACCCGCCGAGCCCCGTGCGCGCGGCCCCGCCCGAGCACCCCGCCCACCACGACCCTCGCTGGAGGTCCCGCATGAGCACGCCGTCCGCCCCGAGTCCCGCCGCCGTCCGCGCCGACGCCCCCGCCGGCGGCGAGCGCATCATCGAGATCGAAGGGCTCAACAAGTGGTTCGGAGACTTCCACGTCCTGCGCGACATCCACCTCTCGGTCAACAAGGGCGAGGTGGTCGTGGTCATCGGGCCGTCGGGGTCGGGCAAGTCGACGCTGATCCGCTGCATCAACCACCTCGAGGAGCACCAGGAGGGGCGCATCGTCGTCGACGGCACCGAGCTGACCGACGACGTCCGCAACATCGACCAGATCCGGCGCGAGACCGGCATGGTGTTCCAGTCGTTCAACCTCTTCCCGCACCTCACCGTCATGGAGAACATCACGCTCGCGCCGATCCGGGTGCGCAAGTGGAAGAAGAGCCAGGCTGAGGAGCGCGCCCGCTTCTTCCTGGAGAAGGTGGGGATCCCGGAGCAGGCGGCGAAGTACCCGGGGCAGCTCTCGGGCGGCCAGCAGCAGCGCGTGGCCATCGCGCGGGCGCTGACGATGGGCCCGAAGGTCATGCTCTTCGACGAGCCCACGTCCGCGCTCGACCCCGAGGTGATCGGCGAGGTGCTCGAGGTGATGGTGAACCTCGCCAAGGAGGGCATGACGATGATCGTCGTGACCCACGAGATGGGCTTCGCGCGCGAGGTCGGCGACCGGGTGGTCTTCATGGACGCGGGCCAGATCGTGGAGGTCGGCTCGCCAGAGCACTTCTTCACCGACCCGCGCGAGGAGCGCACGCGCAACTTCCTCTCCAAGATCCTCTGAACCGGCGCGTCGGCGAGCGAGGGCGACCCCTTCACAGCCGTGCGGGCGCGCCCGGACTACACTGCCGCATGACGTGTTCCGCGAAGGCGAGGGTTCCATGAGCGAGGCGACCGCTTCACGCGGGCTCCGGATGGCCGACCTGCTCAAGAGCATGGTCGGGCGCGGGGCCTCGGACATCCACCTGCAAGCCGGTGCGGTCCCGCACCTGCGCCTCGACGGCGACCTGGTGCCCTACGAGGGCCTCCCGGTCCTGACCCCCGAGCAGACGGAACAGATCGCTC
>JARGGE010000400.1 GCA_029210865.1 Trueperaceae bacterium | reverse complement strand
GGGGCCGTCCAGGACGCGCGCGACGTGGGCGTAGCTCGCCACGTCGCCGGTCACCAGGTGCCGGACGCCGCCCGGGCGCGCGCCGCGCGCCAAGCCCGCCGCGCGCAGCGCCCGGGCGACGGCCTCGGCGGTCGCCGAGGCCGAGTCCACGAGCGCGACGTCGGGCCCGAGCACGCCGCGAAGCGTCTCGGCGAGCGGGGGGTAGTGGGTGCAGCCGAGGATGAGCGTCCGCAGGTCGCGTGGGCGGTCGGCGAGGTAGTGCTCGGCGACGAGGCGCGCGATGGCGGTATCCGAGACCCCCTCCTCGACGATCGGCACGAACAGCGGGCAGGCGCGCGCCCAAGCGTCCTGGCCGCGGGCGGCAAGGGCGCGCTGGTAGGTGCCGGAGGCGACCGTGCCGGCGGTCCCGAGCACCCCGACGACGCCCGTGCCGCCGACGCGCGCGTGCGCGGCGAGCGCCGCGGCGACCCCGGGTTCGATGACGCCCCACACGGGCACCGGCACGGCGTCGGCGAGGTCGGGGAGGGCGGCGGCCGACGCCGTGTTGCAGGCGACGACGATCGCCTTGACCCCGCGGGCGATCAGTTCGTCGGTGAGCTCGTAGGCGAAGGCGCGCACCATGGCCGGCGGCTTGGGGCCATAGGGGAGGCGCGCGGTGTCGCCGAGGTAGAGGAACGACTCGTGCGGGAGCGCGCGCACCAAGGCGCGCAGGACGGTGAGGCCGCCGACGCCGGAGTCGAACACGCCGATGGGGGCGGAGACGTCGGTCACGCGGTCAGCCTAGCATCGGCGGCAGGCGCCTCGACCGGCGCGTGGACGGGTGCTACCGTCAAGGCGTGAGCTCGTCGAAGGTGGTCCTCCCCCATGATGTGGCCCGGCTGCGGGCGTTCGCCGACCTCGACGCGCTCGACGCGGACACCGTCGCCTCGCTCGAGCGCGTCGTTCGCGCGGCGGCGCACCTCTTCGCGGTCCCGATCGCCGCGGTGGCGCTGGTCGACCGGGAGCGCACGCGCTACGTCGCGCGCCACGGCCTCGAGCTGCGCGAGGTCGATCGCGCCGGATCGTTCGCGGACCTGGTGGTGCTCGGCGACGCCGTGCTCGAGGTGGGCGACGCGTCGCGGGACGCGCGCTTCGCCGGCGCCGCGCTGGTCGCCGGCCCGACGGGCGCCCGCTTCTACGCCGGCGCGCCGCTCGTCCTGAGTGACGGCCACCGGGTCGGCGCGCTGGAGCTGATCGACCCGCGCCGGCGCGCAGCGCTCGGCGGCGCCGAGCGCGCCGGTCTCGTCGACCTGGCCGCGCTCGCCGGCGCGACGTTGGCGTCGTGGGCGCGGCAGCGGGCGCTCGAGGAGGCGGTGCGCGAGGCCGAGCGGCTCGGCGTGCACGACCCGCGCACCGGGGCGCTCCACCGCCGCGGACTCACCGAGCGCCTGGAGGTGGCGCTGTCGCTCGCCCGGCGCGGTGACGGCGCGCTGCCGATCTTGGCCTTCCGGCTCGCCGGTCTCGAGAAGGCCGACGAGGACCACGGTCCCGAGGCGGCGGACGCGGCGCTCGCCGTAGCCGTGCAGCGCTTGGTCGCCGGCGTGCGCGACCACGACCTGGTGGCCCATCTGGGCGGCGGGGCCTTCGTGGTGGTGCTGCAAGCGGCGCGGAGCGAATCGGCGCGGGAGGTGGCGGCGCGCCTGCTCGCCGACCTCGAGCGCCCCGTCGATCTGGACGGCGTCGCGTGGCGGCTGCGGCCCAGCGTCGGGGTCGCGGCGTACCCGCGCGACGGCGAGGACGCCCTCGAGCTGCTCGCTGCCGCGGACCGGGCGCTGCGCGCCGCACAGGATGCCGGTGGTGGTCTGGCGGAGGCGGAGCGGGGCTGAGGGGACCGTGCGGGTCAGCGGGCGGCGGGCCGCACGCCGCCGCGGCCGGCGCGCGCCGCGACCGCGAGCAGCGCGGCGGCCACCAACCCGGCTGGTAGCGCCAGGACGCCAAGGTCGAGCGTGACCGCGTAGATCAGGTTGAGGGGCGTGTTGACGAAGGCGCCGCGCACCAGGGCGGGCACGCCCCAGGCGCCGTCGAGCGTCAGCCCGACCGCGGCGCCGAGCAGCGCGGCGACCGGCGCGAAGGCGAGCACGAAGACGAGCACCGCGAAGGGCAGCGTCCGCGCTCGGACGCGTCGGAACCAGGGCGCGAAGGCCCAGGCGAGCACGAGCGTGGTCGCTGCGAACACCGCCGCGTCCGCCGCGAGCGAGGGCGTGAGCGCGGTGAGGACCCCCCGCGCCCGGCCGGCGATCTCGATGAGCGCGAAGCCGGCGAGCCCGAGCGCGACGGCGAGGAGCGCGAGCCGGGCGTTCACGCCGCGCCCCCGACGAGCCGGCGCAGGTGCGCGGCGCTGGCGCGCACGCCGTCGGCGTCGGTCGCGATCTCGAGGCAGGCCGTGCCCGCGAAGCCGCGCAGGAAGGCCGCGTGGGGCGCGTAGTCGAGCGTCCCCTGGTCGCTCGCCAGGTGCTCGTCGCCGGCGCCGTGGTTGCCGTGGACGTGCAGGTGCGCGAGGGTCGGGCCGAGCGCGGCGAGGTAGACGGCGATCGCGTCGCTGCCCTCGCGGACGAGCCTTGGTTGCTGGACACGGGAGGCTGGCAGAAGAAGCCGTTGCCGGCTCCGCACGCGTTGACCCCCGGCGCTCGGGTCGGGATCTTCTTCGGTCGCGACAATCGCCCCCGCTTGATGGGCACCTCCGCGGTGTCCTTGGACGGTGCCGGCACCCGGGCGGTCTACCTGCGCCTCAAGAACGCTGGATGGCAGAAGGAGC
>JARGGE010000003.1 GCA_029210865.1 Trueperaceae bacterium | reverse complement strand
AAGCTCCTCGAGCCCTCGAGCGGCGGCGGCTGAGGCCCCGATCGGCGGACCGCGACCCCCGACCGCGGTCGCGCGAGGCGGCGGTCGCCCGCGGCGAGGCCGCGCTGCCCGGCGTCGCGCTCGACGCCCACCTGGTGCACCTCGCCTCGCGCGCGGCCGGCGGGTTGGGGCTGGTGCTCACCGGGGCCACCGCCGTCGAGCCGCGCGGGCGCATCTCGCCGCAGGACCTGGGCCTGTGGGCCGACGGTCACGTCGACGCCCTGCGCCGCGTGGTGGCGGCGATCCACGACCACGGCGCGGCGGCCGGCGTGCAGTTGGCGCACGCGGGGCGCAAGGCGGGCACCTACCGCCCCTGGGCGCCGGCCCGAGGCGCCGTGCCCGACGCCGACGGCGGCTGGCCGGTGGTCGGCCCCACCGACGCGCCCTTCGGCCCGACCCTGCGGACGCCCACGGCGCTCGCCGAGGAGGACCTCGCGGGCGTCGTCGGGGCTTTCGCGGACGCCGCGGCCCGCGCCGACGCGGCGGGCTTCGACGTCGCCGAGGTCCACGCCGCCCACGGCTACCTGCTGCACCAGTTCCTGTCGCCGCTGGTCAACGACCGCCGCGACGGCTACGGGGGCGGCTTCGAGGAGCGCACCCGCCTGCTCCGCGAGGTGGTGGCGGCCGTCCGGGCGGTCTGGCCCGACGGCAAACCGCTGTTCGTGCGGGTGTCGGCGAGCGACTGGACCCCGGGCGGCTGGACTGCGGACGACACCGTGCGCCTCGCGCGCGAGCTGGCGTCCGTGGGCGTCGACCTGATCGACTGCTCGTCGGGCGGCGCGATCCCCGGTGTGGCGATCGCGGCCGCGCCCAACTTCCAGGTGGGCTTCGCCGAACGCGTGCGCCGCGAGGCCGGGGTGGCGAGCGCCGCCGTCGGCCGCATCGTCGACCCCGCGCAAGCCGACGCGATCGTGGCCGAGGGGCGCGCCGACCTGGTGCTGCTCGGCAAGCAGCTGCTGCGCGAGCCCTACTGGGCGCTGCGGGCGGCGCAGGAGCTCGGCGCGCCCGCGCCCTGGCCCGACCGCTACGCGTGCGCGGTCGGCGGACGCGCGGTCGGCGGACGCGCGATCGGCGGACCCTACTCGGCGACCAGGTACCAGGGGAGCGAGGACGGCCGGTCGGCCACCGCAAGCGCCTCGAGCGTGGGGCCGATGTAGCTGATGGCGACGAGGTTCCAGCCCAGCGCCAAGTCGATGCCCGTGATCACGGTGTCGGCGCCGTCGGCGCACGCGCCGCTGATCCGGACGGGGCGATCGACGTAGACGAAGGCCGCCGTCTCCTCGCCGGCCGCCGTCGGGCGACCGACGGCGGCCGCGACGAGCGTGCTCGCCGCCTGCGCGCGGCCGAGGACCACGTCGGCGCCGTCGCGCACCTCGAAGCGCTCGGCGACGACGGCGGTGGCGGTCGCCGGGGCCGCCGACAGGTTGCTCGCCGCCGGATCGCAGACGAGCCCCGGCACCAGGGCGGCGACCAGGTCGACCGCCGCCATCCCCTCGACGCGGGGCGCGCCCAAGGTGACCTCGAGTCGCGGGCCGAGGACCGGCGCCGGCCGCACGCTCCCGAACAGGAACGTGGTGGCACCTTCGGCACCTACGGCGCGCACCCGGACCCCGGCCTGGAGCTCGGCGGGCGCCTCGCGCAGCTGCACGTCGACCTCGGTGGGCCGCAGGTCGGCGAACTGGGCGCAGCCCGCCAGGGCGAGCGCGGCGAAGCTGCCGACGACGATCGAACGGACGCGGGTCATGGGGGTACCGCCCTTCCGGAACGAGCCTGACCCGAGGCTACCCGGCGATCCTAGCCGCACCATGAGACGCGGCGACCGCGGCGCCGCGGCGACCGGGGCGACCGCGACCCGAGCGGCGGCCGCGTCACCCGACGTCGAACAGCGTCCCCTGCGCCGGCCCGTCGGGCACGTCCGGGAGCGCCGTTACCTCGACGAACTCGAGCCCCGCCGCCGCCAGCTGGGCCAGCGCCGGCTTGGTGACCGCCGGGGCGGCGAGGATGCCGCGCACCTCCTCGCCGGTGAAGCGCCGCACGCTCTCGACGTAGCGCGCGAGCTGGTGCACGGCCTCCTGCGTCCCCTTCGCGCGCTTGAGCTCGACGACGACCAGGCGGCCGTAGGCGTCGCGCGCGAACAGGTCGATGCCCCCCACGTCGGTCGGCAGCTCGCGATCGAGGACGGTGAGCCCCTCCTCGATCACCGAGGGGTCGTAGGCGAGCGCCCGCTGCATCTCGGCCTCGCTGCCGCGCAGGACGAACCCGCTCCCCTCGCGCAGGTGCAGCGCCTGCGCGAGCGCCGGCTCGAGGAACACCACGCGCACCATCTCCTCGGGGCTGCGGCGCTCGGCCACCAGCACCGCCTGGCCGTCGTCGAGCCCCACCCAGACGTCGTCGGTGCGCGGCTGCCAGTTGACCGGCTTGACGCCCTTATAGCCGTGCACCTGCACCGAACCGTCGGCCTTGAGCATGACGACGTAGTCGCCGGCGTCGGCGAACGAGGCGGCGCGCCCGACGTACGCGACCTCGCAGGTGCCCACCACCTGGACGAGCGCCTCGCCAGCGCGCAGGTGCTCGTGCAGGAAGGCGACCAGCTCGGCGGCGTCGGGGTCGTGGAGGAGGCCCAGCAGCATGACCGCCGAGCCTACCGCGACGCCCGAGGTCGGACCCCCTGGTCGGGCCGGCCGCGACGCCCGCGGGCGGCCCTACCGCCACAGGCGGTAGCGCCCACCGCCGCAGGCGGTAGGGTGCCGCATGCCCCTCCTCGGCGCCCACGTCTCCACCGCCGGCGGCGTCTCGCTCGCCTTCGAGCGCGGCCTGGCCATCGGCTGCGACGCCCTGCAGGTGTTCGTCAAGAACGCCAACACCTGGCGCGCGAAACCCATCGCCGACGCCGAGGTGGCCGCGTTCCACGCCGCCCACGCAGCGACGCCCGGTCCCGGCACCGCGGCCCCGCTGCCGGTGGTCGCGCACGCGAGCTACCTGATCAACCTCTGCAGCCCCAAGCCCGACGTCCACGAGAAGTCGCAGGGGGCCCTGCTCGACGAGCTCGCGCGCTGCAGCGCGCTCGGCGTCCCAGGCCTGGTGATGCACCCGGGCGCGCACCTGGGCGAGGGGGAGGACGCCGGCCTGGACGGCATCGCACGCGCGCTCGACGCGGTGCACGCCGCCGGCCCCGACCTCACGGCGCGCGTCCTGCTCGAGAACACCGCCGGGCAGGGGACCGTGCTGGGCTCGCGCCTGGAGCAGCTCGCGCACGTCCGCGGCGCCCTCGACGCGCCCGAACGCGTGGGCGTCTGCCTCGACACCTGCCACGCCTTCGCCGCCGGCTACGACCTGCGCAGCGAAGCGGGCTACGCGGCCTTCGTGGACGAGATCGAGGCGACGATCGGCCAGGGCACCGTCGCCGCCGTCCACCTCAACGACAGCGTCTTCGACGTCGGCTCGCGCAAGGACCGCCACGCCACCATCGGCGAGGGCTTCCTGGGCGCCGAGACCTTCGCGCGCTGGCTCGCCGACCCGCGCTGGGGCGACGTCCCGATGGTGCTCGAGACGCCCCTCGGCGACGACGGCCTCGGCCACCAGCGCGACCTGGTCACCTTGCGCGCGCTGCTCTGACGCGCGCAGCCCTGACGCGCGCGGACCGGTCGATCGCTCAGTCCGCCGCCACGCGCCCGTAGCGCCCGCGCTGGTAGGCGAGCGACCCGGCTGCCTGCACGCGCGCCGCCTCGACGCGCCCCACCACCAGCGTGTGGTCCCCCACGTCCACGCGGTCGACGACGTCGCACACGAGCTGCGCGGCGGCGCCGGCGACGACCGCGTGGCCCTCGAGCACCTCGAACGGGTCGCCCTCGAGCGCGACGGGCCGGCCGGCGAAGTGGTCGGAGACGCCGGCCTGGTCCGCGGCGAGGACGCTGACGCCGACGCGCGGCGCCGTGAGCGCCAGCCCGTGCGCGCGCGCCTTGCGACCGATCGCCACGCCCACCAAGGGCGGGTGGAGCGACAGCGACATGAAGGAGCTGACGGTGATGCCGTGCACGCCGGTCGGGCCGTCCGCCAGCGTCACCACGGTGACGCCGGACGGGAAGCAGCCGAGCGCGGCGCGGAAATCGTCGGGGTCGATGGGCATGAGGGGCCTCCAAGGGCGACCGGGGCCGCTCCGCTCCCCATCAGGCCACACGCGCGGCGGCGCGACCGTGCCCTGGGCGTCGTACCGCTGGAACCGGCGCACGCGCGGCCCGCTGCGGCGGTAGGCTCGCGCGCGTGCCCCGTCGCCGCATCGCCCGCATCGCCCTGCGCCTGCTCCACGTCAACGTGGGCCTCGCCCTGTTCGGGCTTGGCATCGCGCTCCAGGTCGACGCGGGCATCGGCCTCGGCCCCTGGGACGCCTTCCACGAGGGTCTGTCGGTGCGGACGCCGCTCACCTACGGGCAGGCGTCGATCTTGGCCGGCCTGACGATCCTGGCGATCTCGACCGCGATGACCCGGATGCGGCCCGGTTGGGGCACGGTGCTGAACATGCTCGCCATCGGCCCGTGGGTCGACGTCTTCCGCGCCTGGCCGGCGTTCCCTGCAGCGACGGGCCTGCTCGGCGGAGCGCTGCAGTTCGCCGTCGGCCTCGTCCTCACCGGCGTGGCCACCGGCCTCTACCTCACCGCCGGCCTCGGCGCCGGCCCGCGCGACGGCTTCGCGCTCGCGCTCGCGCGCCGGCTCGATGTGACCGTGCGGCGCGCCCGCACGCTCGTCGAGGTGGTCGTGCTCACCAGCGGCTGGCTCCTCGGCGGCACGGTCGGGATCGGCACGCTGGCGTTCGCCGTGGCGATCGGCCCGCTCATGCAGTGGAGCCTGCGCCTGTGGGCGCCGCTCGCGCGCGGCTACGAGCGCTCGGTCGCCGCCTCCGGACCCCAGTGTACGAACGACCCGGCCCGCAGCGCCGGAGGCGTCAGGATGGACGAGGTCCGGGACCGCCCCCGGGGAGAGGAGGAGGCATGAGCGTCTTGCACGTGCTCGGATCGGGCGCCGCCTTCAGCGACGGCGAGCGCACCACCACCATGCTGGCGCTCGAGGGCGCCTCGGGCGTCGTGGTCGTCGATTGCGGCGGTGACGTGGTGCAGCGCCTCCTCGCCCACGGGCTCGACCCGCTGGCCGTCACCGCGCTGATCGTCACCCACGAGCACGCCGACCACGTGGGCGGCCTGCCGCTGATGATGGAGCGCCTGTGGCTCGCGGGTCGCCGCGCGCCGCTGCCGGTGGTGGGCATCGGGCCCGCCGTGGCGCAGGCGGTGCGGCTGCACGACGCCTTCGACACGTCGGCCTGGCCCGGGTACCCGGGGATCGCGCCGCGCGTCGTCCCCCACCTCCGCGACGCCCTCGTGCTCGACGACGAGGATTGGCGCATCACCGCCAGCCCCGGCGTCCACGCCGTGCCCGTCGTCGGCTTGCGCATCGAACCCAAGGACGGGGGTGCCGTCGTCGCCTACTCGTGCGACACGGCCTACGAGCCGGCGATCGTCGAGCTCGCCCGGGGTGCCGACCTGCTCCTCCACGAGGCCGCCGGCGGTCCGTTGCCCATCCACGCCACCGCCTGCGAGGCCGCGCGCGTGGCGGCCGAAGCAGGCGTCGGGCGGCTGGTGCTGGTGCACCTGCCGCCCGACTTCGCCGAGGGGAGCGCGGACGTCGCGCTCGCCCGCGAGCGCTTCCCGGCGCTCGAGGTCGGCTTCGACGGCGCGCGCTACCCGCTCGACGCCGAACGCCGCTCCTGAGCGATCGTCAGTCGCCCACCGCCACCGGGGCCGCGGCGCCCAAGCGGGCCGCGGCGGTCGGCGCCTCGCCGTCCCACAAGCGCGCGTAGCGGCGCGGGGCGCGGCCTTCCCAGCCACGCTTGTGGTAGGCGTAGCCGGCCACCAGCGGCAGCGTGACCGTGGCCTCGCCGAACACCATCTGCTCGTAGGCGAGGTCGACCTTGCCCCAGCTCGAGGCCTCCTTGAGCGTCGAGCCCGACAGCGCGCCGTCGCGCTCGTCGGCCACGGTGAGCTGCACCGCGTACTTGTGCATCTCGGCGTCGAACCCGAGGAACTCGGCCGACACCACGATGTCCTGCACGAAGTTCTTGGGCACGCCCCCGCCGATCATGAAGATCCCCGTGGTCCCCTGGTGCACCTTGACGTCGGTGAGCTCGCGGAAGTCCTTGACCGAGTCGATGCTCACGTGCGCCTCGGGGTGCTGCACCTGGTGCGCGACCAGGCCGAAGCCGGCAGAGCAGTCGCTGAAGGCGGGCACGAAGATGGGCACGTCGAGCTCGAAGGCGGTGCGCACGATCGAATCGGCCCCGAGGTCGCGCGCGACCAGGGTGCGCCCCATCTCGACGAGGAACTCGCGGCTGCTGTACGCGCCTGGCGCCATGCCGTCGGCGATCGCCTTGACCGTCTCGTCGCAGTGGCGCAGCTGCTCCTCGTCGATGTAGGTGTCGTAGATGCGGTCGATCATCAGCTCGCGCAGCGTGGCGTCGTTCGCGAACTTGTCGCCCTGGTAGTGCTGGAAGCCGAGCGCCTCGAAGAAGTCCTGGTCGACCACGTTGGCCCCGGTCGAGACGATCGCGTCGACCATGTTCGAGCGCAGGAGGTCGACGATCAGCTGCTTCTGCCCGGCCGAGACGATCGAGCCGGCGAGGGTGAGGATGACGCCGCCGTCGGTGTCGCGGATCATCAGGTCGAGGATGCGCCCTGCGCGCGCCAGGTCGCGGGCGCTGAAGGCGGTCTCGGCCATCATGTCGACGAGCGGCACCACGTCGACCTTCTTGATGTCGAGATGGCGGACGACGTTCTGGAGCAGGTCGGATTTCTGGGGCAGGTCGGTCATGGCAGGGCCTCCGTCGTGGGCACGTCGGTCGGGGGCGCGGGCTCGGCTCGAGGGGGCGCGCCACGGCGACCGGGGGCTGCGGCCGCGCACGCTGCGCGGACGATGGAGCCCTACGTACGTTCCGTCGAGGCGTCGAGGCCGCGCGGTCGGAACGGACGCCATCGGCGCTCCCCGTGGCGCCTCCAGGATGGGGCACCGGCGCGCGCTTGTCAACGCTCGCCGCGACCGAACCTGCGAGCCTGCGACCGGCCACGCGGAGAGCCGCCCAGCGCCGGCTCGACGATGAACGGCCCGTGAAGACCCGCGCCACCGACCCATGACGAACGACCCAGCGCCCCCTCGTGACCGAGGGTTACGCTACGATCGCATCGAACGCGACCGATGCGACGGCCGGTGCGCAGGGCACCGATCTCGTCCACCGCCGGTCGCGCTCGAATCCAGGGAGGTCCCCGTGACGACAGCGATGCCAGGCGTTCTGCGAGACCCCGGGCCCCAGGCCGCCAAGCTCGGCGTGCCGCGAGGGCGCTCGTGATTCCCGCCTTCCGCGCCGCCACTACCCAGACCGCGCGCGCGCTGGAGATCGTGCGCATGGTGCTCGTGCTCCTCGTCTTCTTCGGGTTGCTCATGTACCCCGTCGAGCTCTTCCTGATCGGGCACTGGATCCCAGAGAACGTGCGTTCGCTGATCCCGTTCCTGCTCACGGTGCCGGCCCTCGTGGTGAGCGCGTGGATCTACTTCGATCGCTCCGCACCGTGGCTGCGCGTGACCTACATCGTCGTGATGTGGTTGCTGGTGGCCACCGGCGTGCTCGGCGCGTACTACCACTGGATCTACAACATGGCCGACGCCAGCGGGATCGCGTGGAACTTCACGTACGCCATGGAGAACTTCCACGGCTACCGGCCCATCCTCGCGGCACTCGCCTACACCAACATGGGCGTGACCGGTCTCGCCTGCATCTACCGGGCCCGGTGAGGAGTCGACCATGATCGAGCGTTGGATGAACGCCCAGACCGCCGACGAGAAGACCCTCGCCTTCTTGCAGAACTTCTTCGTGTTGATCGCCGCCTTCGGCTTCGTGTTCTACGGGATCGAGCACTGGGTGATCGAGCACAGCGAGCTCGCCTCGTGGCAATCGAAGATCCCGCTCTACATCTCGATGGTGGGTGCGCCGCTGTCGATCGCGATGTTCTTTACCACCCGCAAGTGGCTCACCTTCCCCTTCCTCGTCGTGATGGCGCTGTCCGTGTTCACCGGGATGTTCGGCGCCATCTTCCACCTCTTTTGGAACGCCGGCGACCTCGGCGTCTCCGTCTTCAGCATCTCGGGCTTCGTCGAGTCCATGCAGGTGCCCTACCGCCCCGTGCTCGCCGGTATGGCCCACACCCACGTGGGTGCCGTCGGCCTCATCGTCGGCCTCACCGTCTGGGTGAAGGACTGATCCCTCTCCCCTCTCGAAGGAAAACCCCCATGATCCAGAAGCTCTTCGCCACCACGCTCGCGTTCGCCCTCGTCGGCGCCTTCGCCTTCGCCCAGCCCGTCATCGACGGCGCCATCGCCGAGGGGGAGTACGCCAACACCGTCGCCCACGACGAGTCGGGCGCCATGCTCTACTGGACGATCGCCGACGACGCCCTCCGCATGGGCTTCACCATCCCCTCGAGCGGCTGGGCCGGCATCGGCTGGCTCACCGAGCAGACCAACCGCAAGACCGGCGGCGAGATCCTGATCGCCACGGTCGGCGAGGACGGCGCCGCCGTCGTCTTCGACATGTTCCAGGACGCCGCCCGCGGCGAGCCCGACATGGACGAGCAGAACGACTTCGCGAACGCCGTCGCCGTCTTCGACGCCGACGTCTGGACCGTCGAGTTCAGCCGCCCGCTCGCGACCGGCGACGCCATGGACGTCGACGTGGTGCCCGGCACCCCGATGATCTTCATGGTCGCGCACGGCAACACGATGGACCCCGGCCGCCAGCACCCGCGCGACGGGCGCTGGTACATCGAGGACTTCGTCTTCTGACCCCGGGCTGAGCGCGCACCCGCGCGCACCGGCACGGCCGCGGCGCCGGACCTTCGGGTCCGGCGCCGCTCGCGTGGGCGGAGCGTTCAGGGGTCCGCGGGCGTTCCCGGTCGATCGGCGCCGTCGATGGCCACGACCACGTCGTGCGTCGCCTCGGCGCCCGACGGGTCGCGCAGGCGCAGGGTGAACCGCAGCGTGGCGACCTCGCCGGCGCGCATCGGTGCGAAGCGCGCGGCGGGCGCCGCGAAGTTCCAGGCGAGCACGCCGCGATCCGATCCCGCCGGGATCGCGGGCGTCGGGCCGACCGAGAACCATTCGCGCAGGGCGGCGTCGCTCGCGTCGATGCCGGCACCGAGGCCGTCGGCCGCGACGCGGACCACGTCGGCGACGACGGCGTCGGCGACCTCGAGGACGCCGTCGAGCACGACCGGGCGGCCCGACAGGACCACGACGACCAGCGTGTCGACCTGTTCGCGCAGGCTCCGAACGAGCGCGCGGTCGCGTGCCGGCAGCGCGAGGTCGGCCGAATCGCCGAACCACTCGGCGTAGGGGGGCTCGGCGACGACGGCGATGCCGACATCACCCCGCAGCGGTTGGCCGTCGTCGCCCGTGAAGCGGCCGCGGGGGCCGTGGCGCAGCGTGGTGCCGCCGCCGAAGCCCGCCTCGAGGCCCTCCAGGAGGGTGGTGCCGGGGGTCAGCGAGGCCGTCGAGCCCTGCCACTCGATCGTCCAGCCGCCCGACTGCACGCCGATCGAGTCCGCGCCCGAGCCGGTGACGAGCACCGTCTGGACGGAATCGGGCCGCAGGGGCAGCGCTCCGGCATCGTTCTTCAAGAGGACGAGCGTCTGGGCGACCGCGTCGCGCGCGAGCGCGCGGTGGGCGTCCGATCCCACCTCGGCTTGCAGTGCCGGGTCGCCGTACAGGCGATCGAAGAGGCCGAGCTCGAACTTGACGCGCAGGATGGCGGCCACGGCCTCGTCGATCCGGGCGCGCGAGACGTCGCCGCGCTCGACCGCGCGCCGCAGCGACGCCAGGAAGCGTTCGGCGTCGTACGGGACCATGTTCAGGTCGATGCCCGCGTTCACGCTCGCGACGACCGCATCGTCGTAGTCGGCGGCGACCTCGTCGACGCCGGCCCAGTCCGAGAGCACGAAGCCCGTGAAGCCGAGCTCGCCGCGCAGCACGTCCTGGATCAGGTAGGCGTGGGCGTGCATCGGCACGCCCTGCCAGCTCGAGAACGAGACCATGACGCTGCGGGCGCCGTGGGCCACCGCCGCCACGTACGGCGCGAGGTGCACGCGGCGCAGGGTGGCCTCGTCGATGGGGGCGTCGCCCCGGTCGAGCAGGCCGCCCGCGAGCGGCGAGGTGCCGAAGGCGGTCGCGCCGTCGCCCACGAAGTGCTTGGGCGTGGCGAGGACGGTGTCGGGCGCGGCGAGGTCGTCGCCCTGGAGGCCCTGCAGCGCGGCCACGGCCAAGCGCGTGACCAGCTCCGGGTCCTCGCCGTAGCCCTCGTACGTGCGCCCCCAGCGGACGTCGCGCGGGACCGCGAGGACCGGCGCGTAGTTCCAGGTGACGCCGGTGGCGACCATCTCGCGGGCGGTGGCGCGGGCGATCGCCTCCACCAGCTCGGGGTTCGCCGCGGCGCCGAGGCCGACGTTGTGCGGGAACACGACCGCGCCGGCCAGGTTGGCGTGCCCGTGCACCGCGTCGACGCCGTACAGCACGGGGATGGCGAGGCGCGTGCGCAGGGCGACGCCCTGGGCGACCCCCTGGGCGACCCCCTGGGCGACCTCCTGGGCGGCGACCGGGGACGGCGCGGCGAGCACGGCCAGCACCATGACCAGTGGCGTGATCCGGGCGGGCGCGCGGCGCGCCGTGCTCCGGACGTTGGGAGGCGTTCGCAGCGGATGGCTCACGCCGGGGTCGTGGCGTCGGACCACGGCGCCGTGCGCAGGCCCTGGCCGATCTCGAAGAGCGGCCTCGCCCCGGCGTGGGGCTCGGCCCCGAAGGGATGCAGCGGCAGATCGGCGCTGCGGATCGGCCAGCGGGTGCGGAGGGTGGCCTCGAAGCCGCTCGCGCCCACGAGCGGTTCGGCCACCGCGGCGCCCTCGCTGCCGGGGAGCCAGGCGGCGACGATCGCGTCGGCGAGCTGCGCGGCCGCGCCCAGGACGACGGGGCGACCGGAGTACACGACCAGCACGAGCGTGTCGACCCGCGCGCGCACGCGTTCGATCAGGGACACGTCGACGGCGGGCAGGTCGAGGTCGTGGCGGTCGCCCATGCCCTCGGCGTAGGGCTCCTCGGCGACCACGACGAGGCCCGCCGGCGCGCGGGCGCTGCCGCGGCCGTCGGGTTCGACCATGAGTTCGGTGTCGGGAAGCCACCGGCGGAGCCCTTGGAGCAGCGTCGTCCCAGGCGTGATCGGGCCGGCCGCGCCCATCCAGCTGACCGTCCACCCGCCGCACTGCAAACCGACGTCGTCGGCTGCGGCGCCGGCGACGAGCAGCGCGGGGAGCGTCGGCGGCAGCGGCAGCGCCTCGCCGCGGTTCTTCAGTAGGACGGGGCTGCGCCGCGCGGCCTCATGGGCGATGCGGCGGTGGTCGGGGTGGCCCACCACGTCGAGCGGGGGCTCGAGTTCGGGCTCGTCGGCACCGTCGAACAGGCCCAGGCGCTCCTTGGCCACGAGGATGCGGCGGACGGCGTCGTCGATGCGGGCGAGCGGCACCGCACCGCGCTCGACCGCGGCCTCGAGCGCGTCCATGAAGCGCCGCCAGTCGAAGGGCACCATGACCATGTCGATGCCGGCGTTGACCGAGCGCTCGACGCAGGCCTCGTAGTCCGGATCGAGCTGGTCGATCGCCGCCCAGTCGCTCACCACGAAGCCCTCGAAGCTGAGCTCGCCCTTCAGGACGTCGGTGAGCAGGTGGCGGTGCTCGTGCATGCGCAGGCCGTGCCAGCTGCCGTACGAGGCCATGACGTTGAGCGCGCCGGCGGCGAGCGCCGCGCGGTAGGGAGCCAGGAAGACCTCGCGCATCGTGCGCTCGTCGACGTCCACGTCGCCCTGGTCGATCGTCCAGGCGCCACGGTCGAGGACCTCGAGGAAGTCGGCCGCCAGATGGGCGTTGGCGAGCGTGGGATCGTCGGAGAGGCTCTTCACCGCCGCCCGGTCCCAGCGCGTGGAGGTGCCGTGGCGGGCGGCGCCGTCGGCGAGGAAGTGCTTGACCGAGGGGAGCAGCGCGTCGGGCGAGGCCCAGTCCACGCCGCGCAGGCCCTCGACGTAGGCGGCCGCCAGGCGCCCCACCAGCTCGGGGTCCTGCCCGTACCCCTCGTACGTGCGCCCCCAGCGGACGTCCACCGGGATGCTCACGGCCGGGGCGAAGGTCCAGCGGACACCGGTCGCCGCGACCTCGCGCGCCGTGGCGCGGGCGACGCGGCGGACCAGGTCGGGGTCGCCGATCGCGCCGAGGCCGACGTTGTGCGGGAAGACGGTGGCGCCCACGACGTTGTTGTGCCCGTGGACGGCGTCGACGCCGTAGAGCAGCGGGATGCCGAGGCGGCTCTCGCGGGCGGCCTCGCGGAAGCCGAGCACCATCGCGCGCCAAGCCTCGGGCGTGTTGGGCTCGGGGTTGCCGCCGCCGCCCGAGATGACGGAGCCGAGGGCGTGGGCGCGCACGTCGTCGGGCGTGGCGCTGTTCTTCTCGGGCTGCGTCATCTGGCCGATCTTCTCGCGCAGCGTCATGCGCGCGAGGAGGGCGTCGACGCGTCCCTGATTGCGGGTGGCCGTGGGGGTCACGGCGTCGCGTCGATCAGGGCGCCCGCGGGCACGTCCACCTCGAGGCGGGCGACCGCGCCGGTGCGCTCGAACACCTCGCGGCTGGTCGCTGCGTCCAGGAAGGCGCCGTCGAAGCGGCGCAGCCCGCCGTCGCACCGCAGCACGGTGACCTCGGGTGCCCCGTCGGTACGGCGGTAGACCACGGGCACCTGGCAGATGGTGAAGGCCAGCGTGCCGGGCTCGAGGGGCAGAGCGACGGGTCCGTCCAGGGTCCAGACGGTCGCGGTCGTCGCTTCGGCGAGGAACTCCTCGTTCGCCAGCAGCGCCGGGGCGAAGCCGAGGCGGCCGTCGCGAACCTCGACGCCCAGCTCCCCCAGGCGCGCGAGCACGTCCTCCTTGACCTGGCCGGTCATGCCGGGCTGCTGCGCGCCGGCGTGGGCCGGCGTGTGCGAGTACGGGTCGGCGGGGAAGGCGCCGAAGACCTCGGGGGTCTTGTGGAAGCCGAGGCCGGCGCGGACGTCGACGTACGCGGCCGCGAGCGCGGCGACGTGCTCGGTGGGCTCGCCTGCGGCCAGCGCGCGGTGGTGGCACTCCTGCACCGCCAGCATCAGCTTGGAGACCATGTGCCAGTAGATGCTGCCCAGCCCTTCGTAGGCGAAGAAGGTGCCGGAGCGGCCGGTGAAGGAGGCGTGGTCGAAGACGCGCTCGAAGAGCGCGGCGACCGCTTCGCCCTCGGTGGCGACGAGCGCGGACCAGGCCTCCTCGCGCGCGAGGTCGGCGAGCGCCCGGCGCACGCTCTTGGCGTTGCGGAAGCTGCCGTGGAAGCGCACGTCGCCGCGCTCGTCGCGGACGACGACGCGCCGGTCCCCCTGCTCCAGGAGCGACGTGAGCAGTTTCGAACCGCGCACGGCGTCGGGCGGGACCCGGTTCTTGGCGAGGAACCCGGGCAGGTCGCGGTCGGGGTAGAGCACGTAGCTGTGCTGGTCGGCGCGGTAGAGCCGTCCGTGGCGGAGGCTCGCGAGCAGTTCGAGGCTCTCGGTGGAGGAGAGCAGACCGGACGAGAGGACGGCGACCTGCCCCTCGAGCATCTCGTCGAGCCGGTGGATGGCGGCGCCGTCCTCCGTCAGCGCGAGCACGTTGTAGGCGTGGTACAGCGCGTCCGGGCGCCGGTTGGCGCGCAGCGTGTGCTCGAGGTAGCGCCGGGCGAGCTCCAGGAAGGCCGCCAGCGTCGCGCTGTCGAGATTGGTCGAGCCGCCCGCGAAGCCGTGCTCGTAGACGGCCTGGCGGTAGCGGCTGCCGGCGTCGCCGAGCGCGTCCATGAAGGCGCGCCGCCGGTGGTCGTCGAAGGCGCCGTCGAGCGCGTCGGCGTGTGCGTTCAGGCCTTCGTGGACGGCGTCGAAGAAGCTGCGCACCTCGCGGCTGAGCGCCACCGCGGGACGGTCGGCCAGGAGCCGCTGGAGGTACGCGACCGTGCGGTAGAGGTACGCGGTCGTGACGACCGAGAGCCCTTTGCCGACCAGCGCGTTGTTCGCGTCGTTCCATTCCGGCCGCTGGGTGTTCATCCAGACGCCGCCCTCGGGTACCAGGTTGGCGAGCTTCACGAGCAGCAGCAGGAGCAGCTTCTCCGCCATCGTCACGTGCACCACGGCGCCGTCGGACCCCCGCAGCAACCGGGCGTCCGTGCCCTCCGACGCGATCGCCGCCGCGATCCGCCGGGCGAGGGCGTGGTCGAACTCGATCGTGTCGTACGCGTCGTCGAGCATGGCGGCGTAGGGGCGGATCCGGTAGGGCACGTTCGCGTGGCTGAAGACCCGGTGATCGAGCAAGCCCGTGAGCGCGTCGGGATCGAAGCGCTCCGCGAGCTCGAGCAGCTTCTGCAGGTAGACGACCTGGTGGTCGCTCCAGTACCCGATGTTCGACCACGGGTGCCCCGGCTCGGGGGCCTCCCACTCGATGCCGTCGCGGGTGATGCGGTAGGGGTTGTAGCCGTCAGCCGTGGTCGCGCTCAGGAAGACCCCGATCATGCCGGTCGCGAAGCCGGGGAAGGCGTAGCCGAGCGCCTCCCAGTTCTGGAACACGTCGCGCCAGTTGCCCTGGTAGTCGAGCCGCGGACGCCCCTCGGCGTCGCGGATGTTGATGGTGAAGCGGTTCCAGGGTCGGCTGGGGTCGCCGTGCCGGCGACCGAACGCCAGCGGCAGGTACGCGGCGCACAAGCGCTCGAGGTCGGGTGCGTCCTCCTGGGCGGCGCGTTCGACCAGCTCGCGGTAGCGAACCGTCGTGGGCAGGGCCGCGAAGAAGGCGCGGTGTGCGGCGAGGACCTTGGGGTTGCGGATCCGCACGAAGTCGACGAGGTCGTCGCGCGCGACCGTGTAGCCGTTCAGGAACACGCCGCCGCGCATGAGGTTGAAGAGCACGCTGGCGAGGTGGTGGTCGGTGGCCTCCTGGTCGCGCGTCCACTGGAAGCCGTCGCCGCTGGCGACGATCGCGGATAGCGCGTCGTCGCAGCGGCGCGCCTCGGCGTCGAGGCGCGCCTCGAGCGTGGCGCCGCCGTCCTCGGGCGCGCCGCGTTCCAGCGCGCCGAGGAGCGCGACCACGCCCGCGTGGTCCCGCCCGACGTCGGCGACGAGGTGCCAGCGGCGAGTGGCGCCGGCGGCGAGCGCCAGGTCGGCCCGGACGAAGTACGCGCCGCGGCGTCCGCGGACGTCGCGCTCCTCGACCACCTCGTCGCCGCGTCGGAAGCGCTCCACCTGTGCCGACGACAGCAGGCGCCGGGCCCCGTCGAGGCCGACCGCGAACACCGTGGTCGCTCGGAGCGACTCGCTCGGTTCCGCGAGGTCGGTCAGGGTCGAGCTGAGGGTGAAGAGCCCGAGGCCGGTCTTCGGCTCGAGCTCGTTGCGCTTGTAGGCATCGAGCAAGCTGGACAGGTCGTTCTGCATCGCCGCGGTCGCCCCAGCCGGCATCAGGTTCTGTAGCCCGTCGAGGACCTCGACGGTGCAGGGTGCTCCTGCGAGCTCGATCAGCCACGCCGTCCGGACGAACCCGAAGGCATCGCTCGCGCGCCAGGCGTACCGGAACCCGAGCCTTAGGTCGAGGTTGCGCTCCTCGAACACCACCTGGTTGCCGAGCGCGTTCTTGTACAGGTTCCGTTCGACGCGGTAGAGGCCGCGGCCGCGATCCGAGAAGGGCTCCCACGACGAGCGACGGCCCTCGCGGGTGACCCGGAGCAGCGTCTTGGGGCCGGTGTGCTCGGCGTTCTCGGTCAGCTTGTCGGCGGTCGCATAGGGGAAGAGCGCCCCGTCGGCGTCGACCCGACCGGCCGTGAGGCCGCCGGTGCTCGAGACGAACATCCACAGGTCCGAGGCGCTGACGATGCTCATCAGGAAGGGGGGCATGGCGTCGACGTGGCGGATGCGATAGAAGCGTTCACCGGCGAGAGCGACGGTGCCGCCCTCGACCGGGGCGCCGGCCGCGAGGAGCGGGCCGGCGCCGAGGTGGATTGCCGATTGGGTCATGGTTCGCCTTCGGGTGCGGTGGCTGCGTGGGGCGATGTCAGGGCGTCGGGGCGGTCACTTGTCGACCCCGGTGATCACCACACCCTGCATGAAGAAGCGCTGGGCGAAGAAGAAGATCGTCAGGGGGATGAGCATCGTCATGATCGAGGCGGCCTGGATGAGTTGGGGCTCGGAGGCGTAGAGGCCGTTGAAGCGGAACAGCCCGACCGAGATCGGCTGCAGCTGCTGGCTGCCGGCGAGGTAGATCAGCGGGCCGAAGAAGTCGTTCCAGGCGAAGAAGAAGTGGAACAGCGAGACGGCGATCAGCGCGGGCACCGCTTGCGGCAGGATGATCGAGACGAAGGTACGGATGGGTCCGGCGCCGTCGACCCGGGCGGCCTCCTCGAGCTCGGTGGGGATCGTCAGGAAGTACTGGCGCAACAGGAAGACGTTGTAGGCGTTGGCGAAGAAGGTCGGGATGATCAGCGGAAGCCAGGTGCCTACCCAGCCAAGGCGGAAGAACACCGCGTACTGGGGTACCAGCGTCGCCTGCGGCGGCAGGATGATCGTCGAGATCAGCAGCATGAAGAGGATCCCCTTGAAGGGGAAGCGGAAGCGCGCGAATCCGTAGGCGACGACGGCGGCCGAGGCGGTCGCGGCGATCGTCGTGATGAACGCGTACATCAGGGTGTTGCGCAGCAGTTGCATGAAGTCGATGAACTGGAACGCGCGCGGGTAGTTCTCCCACTCGATGTCGAGCGTGTAGACCGGCGCCAGGGTTCGCCAGCTACCCTCCCATTCGATCTCGCCCGCCGCGGGGTCCGCGGGATCGACGAACGTGCTGCTGGCGCGACCACTGCGCACCAGTGCGAGCTCGCGGGATTCGCCGTCGATGGGCACCTCCAACACGTCGAGGGTCCGACGCTGATATTCGAACTGCATCCTCGCCGAGGGGAGCACCGGCGCCCGCACGTCCGAAACTTGCGACTTGCTACTGAACGAGGTGACGATCGAGTAGCCGAGCGGCATGAGGTAGAGCAGCAGCAGCACCAATACCACCGAGGTGATCAGCGTCTTGACGATCAGGCTCCGGTTGGCGGCGTCGCGGCGCGCGCGTTGGGCGCGTTGGGCGTTCCGCGCGTCGCGTTCCGCGAGGTTGGCATCGCCGTAGATGGGCATCGCAGGGTTCGGCCGGGCCATCAGCGGCGCTCCCCGGCGTAGTACACCCAGTGCTTGGCCGTCGCGAACAGCGTCGCGGTGATGGCGAGGGCGATGACGAACAGCAGCCAGGCGATCGCCGAGCCGTACCCCATGTCCAGGAACTGGAACGACTGGCGGTAGAAGTGGATCAAGTAGAAGAAGGTCGTCCCCTCGGGGTAGCCGTTGCCGCCGTTCAGGACGTACGGCACCTGGAAGTACTGCATCAGGCCGACGAAGGAGAGGACGAGGTTGTAGAAGATCACCGGCGAGATCATCGGCAGCATGATGCTCCTCAGCCGTCGGAACCACGACGCGCCGTCGATCTTGGCGGCCTCGTAGAGCTCGCTCGGGACGCCTTGCAGCGCGGCCAGGTTGTAGAGGATGGCGTTGCCGATGCCCCAGATGCCGATCATGGTGTACGTCAGATAGATGATGCGCGCATCGTCGAGCCAGCGGATCCCGTTCGGATTGGCGACCTGGAGCCCCGTCGCCCACTGGATCAGCTGGTTGATCCAGCCGGTCGCGGGGTTCAGGACGCCGCTCCAGATGAGGATGCCGGCCACGACCGGGACCATGGTGGGGGCGTAAAAGAGCGTGCGGAACAGGTTCCTACCGATGAGGTCGGCGCTGTTGAGCAGCACCGCCAGGAACAGGGCGGACACCATGCCGATCGGCAGCGAGATGGCGGCGAAGACGAACGTCACGCGCAGCGACTGCCACACGAGCGGGTCCTCGAAGAGCAGACGGCGCCAGTTCTCCAGGCCCACGAAGGTGGACCGGCTGGGATTGAGCAGGTCGAGGTCGAGGAAGGAGAAGACCAGCGAGGCCGCCATCGGCAGCAGGTAGAAGGCGAGAAAGCCGACGAGCCATAGCCCGATGAAGGCGTAGCCCCAGCGCGCCTCGCGCAGCTCGGCGCGGCTGAGCCGCTTGCTCCGCCCGCGCTCGCTCGCCAGCGAACTCTGGATCTCGGTTACGTAGTCCACGGCTGGCTCCGATCCCGTGCTTCTGGGGGTGCGCCCCTTGTGGGGCGCACCCTCCGGAGGCTCTTCGTTCCTGCGTTCGGATCCGGCCTTGCGGCTGGATCCGAACGGGGTCGACTCGACGGGGGCTCAGCGAGCGCTGTCGAACAGCAGTTGCAGCTCGGCCCTCAGGGCCTCCAGCTCGCCGGCGACGTCGAAGGCCGGCGTGTTCTGGAGCCGCTGGTCGAAGGCGATGTAGAGGTCCTGGGCCTGACGGTTCGCCGGCATCCCCTCCTCGTGGTTGGGGCTGTCGGGGTACAGGAGGCTGTCGGCGATGACCGCGATGTCGACGTCGCGATTCGGCCACGCCTGGGCGAACATGCCTTCGAGGTAGTCGCCCTGCAGGCTCAGACGCGCGGGCATGCCGCCGTAGATGGTGGTCAACTGGGGCGCGATCTCGGGCGAGAGGAGGTACGTGAGCACGTCGAAGGCCGCCTCGGGGTTCCGGCTCGCTTCGGTGATGACGAAGGTGTCGGCGTGCAGCTTGGCGGTGATGCTGCCGTCGAAGGCGGCGGGCATGGGCGCCACGCCCCACTCGTCCTGGAGGTCGAACATGCAGCAGGTCTGGTACCAGAGGTGGGTCTGCGCCATGGCCAGGTTGCCCGACTGGAAGGGGCTCCAGGTGATGAGGTCCGAGGCCGCGTAGGGGCCGTTCGGCCAGAAGTAGTCCTTCCACATCGCGTCGTGGATCCACTGCGCGCCGGTCGCCCAGTGCTCGGGGATCACGGCGTTGCCGTCCGCGTCGACGAAGTTGCCGGGGCCGAACAGCGTGAGGGCGCCGCGGAGGTCGGTCATCTGGACCATGAAGCCCCACTGGATGACCGCGTTGGGGTCGAAGGCGTCCATGGTGGCATCGTTGCCGTTGGCGTCGACGGTCAGGAACATCGCGAGGTCACGCAACGTGTCGAGGTTCCAGGGCAGGACCTCACCGTCGGCGCTCACGTAGGGATCACCGTAGCTGCTGGGCGGGTAGGCGGCGCCGGCCTCGTCGAACAGCGTCTTGTTGTAGGTGATGAAGCTCGGAAACACCGCGAACGGAAGGCCGATCTGCCCCTGGCCCTCCATCTTGTAGAAGTCGACCAGGGCCGGGTCGAAGTCGCTCAGGTCGTAGTCGGCAGCGGCGATCAGGTCGCTGAGGTCGCGCCAGGCGCCGGGGAAGTTGGAGCGCCCGCGGATGCCCACGGGCCCGACGATGTCGGGCGCGTTGCCGGCCGCGATCTGGGTGGCGAGGATGTCGTTGGCCTGGGTGTTCTCGACGATCTCTAGGACCAGCCGGATGTCGTTCTGGGACGCGTTGTAGGCGTCGACGATCGCCTGCTGGGCTTCGAACTGAGGCTCGTCCGAGCCGGCACCCAGGCCGACGAACCAGCGGATCTCCGTCTGGGCACTCGCCATGGCGAGGACCGTCAGGAGGACGAGGGCGGCAGTGAGCTTGCGCATGCTGTTCCCTTCTTGGCACCGGGCTCGTCGGAGTTCCAGACCGGAAGGGCTCGAATCTCGCCGGAGGTGGGTGCCCGTGGTTCCGCCGTCTGGCGGAACTTGGTGGCGGTCGGGCGTCGCGGGGCCTCGAACGGCTCGACGGCGCGCGAACGTGAATCCTCGGAACCTGTGCGCCTGCGTTCGATCGTTGCCGCGATCGGCGCGCCACCCATCGGGTGGGGCGGGGTCCGGGCGTGCCGGTCGGCGCTCAATGCGCGCCGCGCGCGCTACGCGCGTGCCGCGTGTTCCACGCGTGCCGCGCGTTCCACGCGCGCTACCGACTGGCGCTCGACCAGTTCCGGGTCGAAGCGGCGCACCACCTCCCTTCCGTCGTGCCCCAGGCGTTCGAGCAACAGGTAGGCGGCCGCGCGTCCCATGTCGACGAGCGGCTGCCGGACGGTGGTCAGGGTGGGCGTGAGGTAGCGCCCCAGGAAGACGTCGTCGTAACCGACGACGGAGACGTCGTCTGGGATCTCGCGGCCGTGCTCGCGGAGCGTGCGCATGCCGCCGGCGGCCATCTGGTCGTTGGCGAAGAAGATCGCGGTGAACTCGAGCGCGCGGGCCAGCAGGCGCGCGACGGCCTGGGCGCCGCCCTCCTCCAGGAAGGTCGACTCGACGACGTAGCGGTCGTCGTACGCGATGCCGGCGGCCTCGAGGGCGCGGCGGTAGCCGGTCAGGCGGTCGCGCGCGTCGGGGTACGAGAGCGGGCCGGTGACGTGGCCGATGCGCCGGTGGCCGTGCGCGATCAGGTACTCGGTGGCGAGGGCCCCGCCGAGCTCGTTGTTGGTCACCACGCAACTGTCCTCGATCTCGGCGATGCGGCGGCCGAAGACGACGACGGGTGCCGGGCCGTGCTGCACCAGGTCGATCAGGTCGTCGTCGCTGAGCGCCTCGGCTTGCACGACGAGGCCGTCGCAGCGGCGCTCGAGCAGGAAGTCGATCGAGTCGCGCTCCGCGCGTGCGTGCGCGAAGCCGCTCGAGACCATCAGGTGGAGGCCCGCCTCGCGGGCGACCTGCTCGACGCCCTCGATGAAGGCGCCGAAGTACGGGCTCGAGACCTGGTTGACGGTGATGCCGATGCCGCCCGAGCGGTTGGTGGCGAGGCCGCGGGCGAAGGCGTTGGGTTTGTACTGGAGGTTGGCGATCGCCTCCAGCACGCGCTCCTTGGTGGCGGGCGCCACCGGCGTGGTGCCGTTGAGCACCCGCGAGACCGTGGCCGGGGAGACACGCGCGAGGCGCGAGACTTCTCGGATCGTCGCCATGTCCATCCTCCCTCGTGCCAGAAGCGGGCCACAGGTGGTGCCGCACGAGGTCGCGCGGAGCCGCACGGGGTCGATCTGAAAGCCGTTTCACGAATGCTAGCACTCGAACGCCAGTTCGTCAATCGGCATGAGGGGAGGATGAAGACGAACGCCCTGTAGGACAGCAGCATATGGTCGCGCCGTCGGTGCGTCGGGCGCGCTGGCGCGCGATCGCCTGAAACCGCATCCAGCGGGTCGCCTCGGGCGACGCGCCGTCCGCACCCGTCCGTCCGGGAGGCCCACGCCTTGCCAACGCCCCGCGCAAGAAGGTTGCGTTCCGGACGACCGCCGGTCGCGGGGCCTCCCGTATACTGGCGCGCGATGGCCGATTACTACGAGCTTCTGGGGGTGGCGCGGGACGCCGACGACGGCGTCATCAAGAGCGCGTACCGCAAGCTCGCCCTCAAGTACCACCCCGACCGCAACCCCGACGACGCGTCCGCCGAGGAGCGCTTCAAGGAGATCAACGAGGCGTACGCCGTGCTCTCCGACCGCGAGAAGCGCGCGCGCTACGACCGCTACGGCTCCGCCGACGAGTCCGCGCAGTTCACCGGCGACATCTTCGACGTCTTCGCCTCGGTGTTCGGTGGCGGGATGGGCGCGCGCCGTCCGGTGCAGCGCGGCACCCCCGGCGAGGACCTGGAGGTCGAGCTCGAGGTGACGCTCGAGCAGGCGCGCAGCGGCGCCACCGTGCCCGTGGAGGTCGAGCGCCGCACCGTCTGCCCCCACTGCCACGGCGAGCGCGCCGAGCCCGGTGGCAAGGGGAAGCAGAAGTGCGTGCAGTGCGCCGGCAGCGGCACGGTGCGGATGCAGGCGCAGTCGTTCTTCGGCACCGTGGTGACGCAGCAGCCCTGCCCGCGCTGCCACGGCCGCGGCGAGGTCGTCATCGAGCCGTGCACGGTGTGCCGCGGCCAGGGGCGCGTGGTCGAGCGCGCCACCGTCCAGGTGGGCCTGCCCAAGGGCATCGACGGCGGCTACCGGCTGCGGGTGCCGCGCGAGGGCAACGCCGGCCTCGACGGCGCGCCGGCCGGCGACCTCTACGTCTACCTGTCGCTGGCCGAGCACGAGCACCTGCGCCGCGACGGCGACGACCTGCGCTTCGACCTGCACGTCGGGATGGCGCAGGCGGCGCTGGGCTCGCACTTCAGCGTCCCCACGCTCGACGGCGACGAGGTGGTCGAGGTGCTTCCCGGGACGCGCTCCGGCACCGAGGTGCGCCTGCGGGGCCACGGCATGCCGCGGCTGCGGCAGGTGGGCACGGGCGATCAGATCGTCACGATCGTCGTCGACACCCCCAAGAAGCTCAGCCCCAAGGCGCGCGAGCTGTTGCTCGCTTACGCCGAGGAGATGGGCGAACCGATCGACGCGCGCGAGACCTTCACCGAGAAGGTGAAGGGGCTGTTCGGCAAGCGTCGCAAGAAGGGAGCGGAGCCGGCGGTCGACGCGGCCGAGGGCTGAACCCCCGGTCCGCGGCGAGCGCGCTCCGCACGCCATGGCCAACGCGATCGTCCGCTTCTTCGTCCAGGTCTTCGTCGAGCGCCCCGCGCGCCGGCTGGGCGCCGAGGGGCTGATCCCGCGCCTCGACGCCGCCCGCGAGGCCGTCCCCGCGCTGCTGGCCGGCGCCGACGACGCCTCGGCGCGCGCGCAGCTGCGCCACGTCATCGGCATCGAGCGCTGGGGCCAACGGCGCCTGCGGGTCGCCCTCGGCGACGCCGCCTTCGAGGCCGACGCGCATCAGCCCTACCTGCCGCCCGAGGGCGAGGCGCTCCCCGCGCTGCTCGAAAGCTTCGCCGCCGTGCGCGCCGACACCGTCGCGCTGGCGCGGCGCGTGGCCGACGAAGGCCGGGGCGCCGAGCGGGTCGAGCACAACGCGCTGGGGCCCGTGAGCGCGCTCGGCTGGCTGCGCTACCTGCAGCTGCACGGCGAGTTCGAGCTGAAGCGCGTCAAGCGCGCGCTGACCCTCGTCGCGACGACCCTCGGCGCGACCGCCCGACCTCACCCCGCGGCGGTCCACCACGTGAGCAGTTCGGCGTCGAGCGCCTCGAGGACGTCGGCGTGGCGCTCGGCGACCGCCGGTCGGCGGGCGAACCAGGTGCGCTGTCGCTTGGCGTAGCGCAGCGTCGCGAGGGCCATGTCCGCCAGCGCGTCCGTCAGCGGCCGCTCGCCGCGCAGCGCGGGCGCCAACTCCTTGGGCCCGATCGCCTGCCACACGGTCGCGTCCGGCGGGACGGACGCCAGCAACCGCGCCACCTCGTCGACCAGACCGGCCGCCACCATCGCCGCCACCCGGTCGTGCACCCGCGCCTCGAGCTGCGCCGGGGTGGGGAGCGCGACGAAGGCGCGCAGTGGGAAGCGCGGCGGCCGGCGCGCGAAGGCGGACGGCGGCCGCCCGGTCGTGCGCAGCACCTCGAGCGCCCGCACCACCCGTCGCGGGTTGCGCTGCGCGCGCGCAGCGTCCGCCGGCGCCGCCGCGCGCAGCTCGGCGTCGAGCGCGTCGAGGCCCCGCTCGGCCAGCTCGGTCTCGAGCGCCGCCCGATGCGACGGGTCGACCGGCGGGGTGGTCGACGCCTTGGCCGAAGGGCTCCCGACCA
>JARGGE010000039.1 GCA_029210865.1 Trueperaceae bacterium | reverse complement strand
CGCCCGACACGACGACCGTGGGCGCGCAGCCCTCGTCGTACAGCCGCGCCGCCCCCGTCAGCCGGCGCTCGAAGGCCGCGGACGGTACGCCATCGTACTGGGCCGCCCCCATGACGACGATCGCCGCCGCGGGGCAGGCGTTCGCGGCGACCTGCGCCCAGGGCGCCGCCTCCGTCACGTCGCTGCCCGGCGCGCGCCACACCGTCGCGAAGGTGCCCAGCGCGGCGGCGAGCAGGAGCAGGGGCCCCAGCCAGAGCACCGCCAGCGGGGCGGTGCCGCGACTCACGCCTCCTCCAGCCGCGCCTCCACCGCCTGGGCGTGGGCCTCGAGGCCCTCGGCGCGCGCGAAACGCACCGCGTCGGGCCCGATCGCCCGAGTACCGGCGGCGGTGAGGCCCACCACCGGGATGACCTTCTGGAAGTCGCGGACGTTGACCGCGCTGGCGAAGCGCGCGGTGCCGCCGGTCGGCATCACGTGGGACGGTCCGGCGACGTAGTCGCCGAGCGCCTCGAGCGACGACGCGCCGACGAAGAGGCCCCCCGCGTGGCGCACGTGGCCCACCCAGGCCCACGGGTCGTCGACGAGCAGGCACAGGTGCTCCGAGGCGAAGGCGTTGGCCACGTCGATCGCCTCGGCGACGTCCTCGACGAAGACGACCGTGCCGCGCTCGGTCAGGCTGGCGCGGGCCGTCGTGGCGGTCGGCAGGTCGGCGAGGCGCCGTTCGAGCGCCGCCTCGACGCGCGGCCACAGCGAGCGCTCGCAGGTGACGAGCACCGGCACCGCGTCGTCGTGCTCGGCCTGCGCGAGCAGGTCGGCGGCCACGTGCTCGGGGTCGGCGCCCGCGTCGGCGACCACGAGCGTCTCGGTGGGACCGGGCAGCGACTCGATGCCGACCTCGCCGAACACCAGCGCCTTGGCGATGACCACCCAGGCCGAGCCGGGACCGACGATCTTGTCGACGCGCGGCACGCTCTCGGTGCCGTAGGCGAGCGCGCCGATCGCCTGGGCGCCCCCCATCCGGTAGACGGCGCCGAGCCCAAGCGCTTCGGCGACGTACGCCACCGCCGGGTCGACGCTGCCATCGGAGCGCGGCGGGGTGGCGACCACGACGTCGGGCACGCCCGCGACCTGCGCGGGGACGGCGGTCATGACGAGCGAGCTGGCGAGGGTCGCCTTGCCGCTCGGCACGTAGCACGCGACCCGGTCGAGCGGCCGCATCAGTTGACCCAGCACCCCCTCCGGGGTGACGGTGAGGAAGCCCTCGCGGGGCTGGTGCTCGTGGAAGGCCCGGACGCGGGCGATCGAACGATCGATCGCCGCCGCCAGGTCGGGCGCGACGGCCGCCGCCAGCGCGCGCCGCTCGTCGGCGGGCAGCTCGATCGCGGTCAGGCGCGCGCGCTCGAAGCGCTCGGTGGCGTCGAACACGGCGGCGTCGCCGCGCGTCCGCACGTCCTGCAGGAGTCGCTCGACGACCTCCCGACGCGCGGGATCGGTCTGCGCGCTGCGGCGGTGGCGGAAGGCGTCGAGGGCGGCTTGGCGGCCGTTCAGGAAACGCATCACGCACGAGTCTACCGTCGGGCGCCGCGGGTACCATGCAGCTCATGACGCCGTCCCCCGCCCCGCGCACCCGCGGCGCCGCACCGCACGTCGCCGTCGTCGGTGCCGGCATCGTCGGCGCGGCCATCGCCTGGTCGCTCGCCCGCCGTGGCGCGCACGTCACCGTCCTCGAGCGCGCGGACGCCGCCGCCACCGGTTCGACCGGTCGCTCCGCCGCCGGGCTGCGCCACCAGTTCTCGCTGCGCGCCAACGTCCGCTTCTCGCGCTTCAGTGCCGAGCGCTTCGCGGCGTTCGCGGCCGAGGTGGGCACCGACGCCGGCTTCCGGCGCGTCGGCTACCTCTTCCTGGTGCCGCCCTGTCAGGAGGCGCGCTGGGCGGAGGACCGCGCGATGCAGCGCGCCGAGGGGGTCCGCGTCGAGCATTGGTCGCTCGCCGACTTGGCCCGCCGCGCGCCCTACGTGGCCGGCGACGGGTTGGCCGAAGCCAGCTTCGGCCCGGACGACGGCGTCCTGGACCCGCACGCCGCGACCCTCGGCTACCTCGCCGCGGCGCGCGCGCTGGGCGCGGCCGTGCGCTTCGGCAGCGCCGTCGTCGGCCTGCGCCCCCGCGCGGGCGGATGGCGCGTGGCGACCGCCGCCGGCGAGCTGGCGGTCGACCACGTCGTCAACGCCGCCGGCCCGCAGGCGGGAGCGGTGGCGGCCCTGGCCGGCGCGCGGCTGCCGGTGGTGGCCTCGCGCCGCGACGTCTTCGTCACCGCGCCCGTCGCCGGACTGCCGCTGCCGACCCCGCTCGTCGTCGACGTCGCGACCGGCGTCTGGTGGCGCTCGGAGGGCGAACGGCTGCTGCTCGGTCGCTCGAACCCGGCCGAGGCGCCGGGCCTGTGGCACGCGGCGGGCTTCTCGGGCCACGGGGTGCAGCACGCGCCCGCGACCGGCGCGGCGGTGGCGGAGCGGGTCCTGACCGGCGGCGACGCCGGCTTCGACCTGCGGCCGTTCGACCCGGCGCGCTTCGCCCACGCGGCGCCGGCGAACACCGCCGAGGCACGCGTCGTCTGACGCGATGTCGTGGGCGGCGGCGCGCGAAACCCTGCGCGGTGGCGCACGCCGCGCGCTGCGCTACGCACCGCGCCGTTCGCGCTGCGCCACGCAGCGCGCCGTTCGCGCTGCGCCCCATGGGCGATGATGCCCCATGACCGACGCCCCGCTCCGCGCGCTCTGGCGCGCGTCCCCGCTCGACCCTCACCCCGGCCTCGAGCTCCTGCCCGAGGGGGCGACGCTCACCGTCGAACCCGACCTGACGCGCGCCCTCGAGCGTCGCGATGCCATCGAGGTCCTGATCGACGGGCGCCCGAGCGAGCTCCTCGACGGTGCGTCGCTGCGCCACGTCATCGTGCCCTTCGCCGGCTTCCCGCCCGCGCTGCGCGAGGCCGCCCGCGAGCGCCCCCACCTGACCTTCCACAACGCCCACTACAACGCGGCCTTCGTCGCCCAGCACGCGCTTGCGCTGCTCCTCGCCGCAGCCCACCGGCTGCTGCCGCACGACGCCGCCCTGCGGCGCGGCGACTGGGGCGACCGCGACGCGCCCGAACCCTCGCTGCACCTCGCCGGCCGCGAGGCCCAGCTGCTCGGCTACGGCGCGATCGGCCGGCGCCTGGCGCCGATGCTGCGCGGCCTCGGGATGGACGTCACCGCGCTGCGTCGACGCCGGGAGGCGGACGCCGATGGGGTGCGCGTCGTCGGTCCCGAGCAGCTGCACGACGCCCTGGCACGGGCGTCGGCGGTCGTCGTCAGCCTCCCCGCGACGCCCGCCACCGAGGGCCTCCTCGACACCGACGCGCTCGCGCACCTGCCGCGCGGCGCGGTCGTCGTCAACGTCGGCCGCGGGCCCGTCATCGACCAGGACGCGCTGTACGAGGCGCTCGTCGCCGGCCGGGTGGGGGCGGCGGGGCTCGACGTCTGGTGGACCTACCCGGGCCGCGAGCCCGAGGCCGCGCTGGCGACGCTCCCGGCCCGGCGCGCGTTCGGCGCGCTGCCGAACGTCGTCCTGAGCCCGCACCGGGCCGACGCTACCGACGCCTCGGGTCGGGCGCAGGTGGAGGACGTGTGCGCGACGCTGCGCGCGATCGCCGCCGGCGAGCCGCACAGCGTCGTCGACGTCGAGGCGGGGTACTAGCCGATCGGGGTCGACCGCGCGGCCGGTGGCGGCGCGCCGCCACCGGCCGCGCGCATGCCATCGAAGGCCAGCTCCAGCGCCCGGCGCAGCTCGTCGCGCAGCGAGCGATCGCGCCGGTAGGCCGCCCACTGCAGGGCGGTGAGCACGAAGGTGTTCGCCAGCACGCGGGCCAGGCGCTGGTGGGAGACGTCGTCGCGGACACGCCCCTCGGCGCGCGCGCGCTCGAGCAGGCGGCGCAGGACGTCGTTGAGCGGCAGGGCGAGGAAGGCCGTCCGCGAGCGATCGACGTCGGGGTCGAGCAGCTCGAACATCAGCGGCACCACCCGGTCGCCGTGCGCCTCGGTCAGCACCGCGAGGTCGTGGAAGAAGTCGACGATCGCCGCGAGCGGGTCGCCGTCGTCGGGGAGGCGCCGTGCGAGCGCCTCGGCCGCCTCAGCGAACCAGGCGACGAGGATCGACTGCTTGCGCCGGAAGTGGTTGAAGACCGTGCCGCGCGCCACGCCGGCGGCGCGGGCGATGTCGTCCATCGTGGTCGCCTCGAAGCCACGGGCGTCGAACAACTCGAGCGCCGCGTGCAGGATGCGCCGGCGGCGTTCGGCCGTCGCGAGGGCTCGGGGGCGCGCCGGCGGTGAGCTCATGAGGGGGCATCGTACCCGGCGCCACCCTGGCGGCGCCAACGCACGCGGCCGCGCCCCGAAGGGCGCGGCCGCGGTCGATCACGGAGCGCGGCGGTCAGGCCTGGCGCGCACGCTCCACGAGGGCCTTGAAGGCCGCCGGCTCGCGCACGGCGAGGTCGGCGAGGACCTTGCGGTCGAGCTCGACGCCGGCGCGCCGGAGGCCGGCGACGAAGGTCGAGTACGACATGCCGTCCTGACGGGCGGCGGCGTTGATGCGGGCGATCCAGAGGCGACGGAAGACGTTCTTCTTGTCGCGGCGGTCGCGGTAGGCGTAGTCGGCGGCGTTGAGGAGCGTCTGCTGCGCGACGCGGAAGCTCTTGCTGCGCAGGCCCCAGAAGCCCTTGGCGCGCTTGAGGAGCTTCTGGTGGCGACGACGACGAACGATCCCGGTCTTGGCGCGTGGCATCCTGGTCCTCGCTTACTCGTACGGGAGGAGCTTCTTGATGCGCTCCGCCTCGGGTTTGGCGATGACGAGGCTGACTCGACCCTGACGGATGCGCTTCCCTGACTTCTTGTACGCCAGGTGACGCTTCCCGGATCGCATGGCCACGACCTTACCTCGCCCAGTGATCTTGACACGGGCTTTGGTGCCCTTATGGGTCTTCAGCTTCGGCATGCGTTCGTTCTCCTACTCCAGGGATGGAGGGGGGTCGCTGCGAGGATCAGTCGGTCGCGGCCGGGGCCGCGGCGGTCGGGGCGGGCGCGACGGGAACCAACGGCCGCAGGACCATGTTCATGTCCATGCCGGCGATGATCGGCGCCGAGTCGACCGCGGCGAGCTGGGTGGTATCGGCGGCGACCCGGTTGAGGATCTCCTGCCCGAGCTCGGGGTGGGTGCGTTCGCGGCCGCGGAACATGATCGTGACCTTGACCTTGTGACCGTCCTTGAGGAAGCGACGGATGTGGTTCACCTTGGTCTCGTAGTCGTGTTTGTCGATCTTGATGCGGAACTTGATCGACTTCATGTCGTGCTGACGCGAGCGCTTGCGCGTCTCCTTCGCCTGCTGCTGGAGCTCGTAGCGGTACTTGCCGTAATCCATCAGCTTGGCGACGGGGGGTTGCGCTTGCTCACCGACCAGGACCAGATCGAGGTCTTGCTCCCGGGCCATGCGTGCGGCGTCGCGGGTATCCACGATGCCACGCTGGGTCCCATCCGCGTCGATCAGGCGCACCTGACGAACCCGGATCTGATCGTTGACCTTCATCTCTCTCGCGATGGACTTCACCTCCTGAGATCGCGCGGCCCACGACGGCCTTCGGCAGGCACTCGTGCTCCGCGCGGCGTCCGAGTCTAGCAGACGCGAGCGGTCCGCGTCCATGCGCCCGCTGCCAAGGGGCCGTGGCGCGCTCGGACGACCCGCGCCGCGCAAGCCGCGGCGTAGGCTCGGGGGCCATGGACGCCGCCACGCCGCACGCGACCGAGACCCCCGCCCCGCTCCGGCTCGGCTTCTCGCCGTGCCCGAACGACTGCTTCGTGTTCGACGCGCTCGTCCACGGGCGCGTCGCCACCCCGCTGCGCTTCGAGGTCGAGCTGGACGACGTCGAAGCGCTCAACCAACGCGCGCGCGCCGGCACCCTCGACGTGGCCAAGGTCAGCTGGCACGCGGTGGGCCACCTGGCGCGGGACTGGTGGATGCTCCGGGCGGGGGGCGCGCTCGGCCACGGGGTCGGGCCGCTCGTCGTCGCGCGGAGCCCGCTCGACGGGCTGCGCGGTCGCCGGGTGGCGGTGCCGGGAGGCACCACGACCGCCAAGCTGCTGCTCCGCCTGTTCGCGCCCGAGGGGGTCGAGGAGGTCGAGCTGCGCTACGATCGGATCATGCCGGCGGTCGCGGCGGGCGAGGTCGACGCGGGCCTCATCATCCACGAGAGCCGCTTCACGTACGCCGAGCACGGCCTGGTGGCGCTCGCCGACCTGGGCGCGTGGTGGGAGGAACGGACGGGCGGGTTGTTGCCGCTCGGCGGCATCGCGGTCCGCCGAGCGCTTGGCCTCGACGTGGCGCGCGAGGTGGCGCGGGCGGTGGCCGCCAGCGTCGACGCGGCCTTCGCCGACCCCGCGGCGAGCGAGCCCTACGTCGCGGCCCACGCGCAGGAGATGCGCCCCGAGGTGCGGCGAGCGCACATCGAGCTCTACGTCAACGCCTGGTCGCACGACGTCGGCGCGGACGGCGAGGCCGCGGTGCGGCGGCTCCTGGGCGAGGCCCACGCGATCGGCCTGATCCCCCCGGTACCGGCCGACCTGTTCGTGCCCGCTGCGGGCGCCGCACCGGCACCGTGAAACGAGCCGCCGCGGGCGTGCTGCGTTGGCTCCAGGACAGCTGGTGGGCGGCGTCCGCCCCCGTCGGGTTCTTCGCCCACCTGGCCGAGCGCGACGGCCCGCGGCCGCTGCCGGCCGTCGCCACCGCCTTCGGGTCGTGGGCCGCGGCCGCGGCGGTCGCCGCGCTGGCGTTCGTGCGCGCGACGGGCTCGGACGGCTACCTGCTGCTCGCCGGCTTCGCAGCGGCGGTCCTGGTGCCGCTCGCGGCGCTGGTCACGATCCTGGGCGGGCTCATGCTGCTGGGCCCGGGCGGCCTGGGGTCGCGGGCCTGGGAGATCGTGGGCTGGGCGTGGGCGCCCGCCGGTGTGCTCGCGCTGGCGCTGCTGCCGGTGGTGCCGCTCTTCCCGGGCGCCGCGTCCGCGGCCGCGGTCGTGGCCTTCCCGGCGTGGCACCTGGGCCTGGTCGGCGCCGCGCTGGCCGCCTTCGACGCCCGGGCACGCGTGCGCACGGTGCTCCTGTACGCGCTCGCCGTGTTCCTGATCCCCGGCACGATCGCGGCCCTCGCGCTGCTCGCCGCCGGCGCGGCCTGAGGCCGGGCGCCGCGGTGCCGCGCCCGGACGGCGGGGCCTTCGCCCGGCCGCGAGCGGCTAGGATGGGGCCATGACCTTCACCGTGGGCGAAGAGGTGCTCGTCGAGGACGTCCGGTACGTCGTCTCGTCGATCGAAGGCGACCCGCCGACGCGGTACCGCCTGCTCGCGACCACGCCCGCCGGCGCCCGCGTGCGCTGGGCCGCGCCGTCGCAGCTCCACAAGCTGACCGTCTACGTGCGCCCACGCGACGACACCGACACGTCGGTCCGCAACCGCCGCTGACGCAGGCCACGGGCGCGCGTGCCCGCGCACCCGCGCCAGGCTACGCGGGAGCCCCCGAGGCCGCCAGGTGCGCGGCCAGGTCGCGCCCCGCCGCCGCGGCGACGTCGACGTCGACCGGCTCGGCGCAGGCGCCCAGGAGCCACAGACCCGATCGCCCGGGCCAGGTGCGGACGCCGGGCACCGCGCGGCCGTCCCACCGGAGCGGCGTCGTGCCCTCGGGGTCGAAGGCGTCGAAGGCGACCTCGTGGGCGGGCGTGACCCCGTCCGCCGCCACCGCCAGCCGACGCCGCACGAAGCGGGCGCCCGCCGCCGCCAGGTCGTCGCGCAGCTCGTCGTAGGCCATCTCGCCCAGCCGACCCGCCCGCTCCTGGGACCGCCCGACGCGCAACCGCGGGGCCAGGAAGGTGCCGACCGCGAGTACCGTAGCGTCCGCGCGCAGCACCGGGCCCTCCCACGTTCGCACGCCGACGACGCGGTCGCCCTCGCGCTGCAGCGCGACGACGTTCGACTGCAGGACCGAGAGCGCGGGCAGCCGCTCGAGGTCGCGCTTGACCGCTCGCCGCAGCACCGCGGCGCGGGTTCCGCCGCCGGGGTCGCGGACCTCGGCGGCCAGGGCGGCCCACAGGGTGCCGGCCGGCGGCGACGTCGGCCAGACCTCCGCGGGCAGGGCGTACAGCGCGTCGAGCGTCGTCGTGACCAGCCGGCACGCGATCCCGCGCGTCGCCAAGCCCCACGCCGCCTCGCAACCGGCCGCGCCCCCACCCACGATCTGGATCACGCGCGCGTCCCGGTTCGGTTCAGCCGATCGGCTCGATCGTGCCGGCGAACGGGGGCCGCCGACCGGGCGCGGTGAGCAGGACGGTGCGGCCCGTCGCCAGCTTCTGCAGCACGACGACGCCGTGCCCGTCCGGCAGCAGGTCGAGCGGCGCGCTCGCCTCGAGGAGCACGCGCAGGTGGAGCGGGGTGCGCATCCGCAGATGGCCCAACTCGTAGCGGCGGGCGCCGGCGAGGCGGTAGCCGAAGAAGACGTCGGGCGGGTCGTCGTCGCCGTAGACGCAGGTGAGCGAGCGCGCCTCGCCAGCGCGGTAGTGGGCGGCGGCCTCCCAGGCCACCTCCTCCGCTTCGCCGTCGTCGATCGTGCGCACGATCGGGGCCTGCGTGTCGCCGTAGAACGCCGCCGGGAAGCGCCGCGACTGGACGTAGAAGCCGCCCGCGCCGACGCGCACCTTCATGACGTCGTTGTCGTAGCTGCGCCCCTTGACCAGGCTCTTGAGGTGCGAGATCGCGAGGCCGTAGCGGCGCTCGTGCTCCGCCGCGAAGACGTCCCAATCCGGGTCGACGAGCGCGGCGTCGGTGTTGACGACCACGCCCTGGGGGGGCTCGATGGCTCGGAGGTTCACGCGACGTCCCCTCGGTGCAGCGCCGAGACCCCGAGGGTCTGCAGGCGGAAGCTGACGTTCTGGAAGCCGGCGGCGCGCATGCGCTCGGCGAGCGCCTCGGGCTCCGGGAAGGCGAGCACCGAGGCGGGCAGGTAGGCGTAGGCGCTCCGTCGGCCCGACACCCAACCGCCCAGGACCGGCACGACGCGGGTGAAGTAGAAGCGGAAGAGGCGTCCGAAGGCGCCGCGCGGCGGGGGCGGGAACTCGAGCACCACCAGGCGGCCGCCAGGCCGAAGCACGCGCCGGATCTCGCGCAGGCCGGCGTCCACGTCGGCGAAGTTCCGCAAGCCGTAGGCGATGGTGACCGCGTCGAACGAGGCGTCGGCGTAGGGTAGCGCCGTCCCGTCGCCGACCTCGAGGCGCACGTCGACCCCTTGGCGGGCGGCCTTGACGCGCCCGACCGCGAGCATCGCCTCGGCGAAGTCGACGCCCACCACCCGCGCCTCCGGCCGCGCCCGGCGCAGCGCGATCGCGAGGTCGGCCGTGCCGGTCGCCACGTCGAGGACGTCGGCCGGCCCGTGCGCCAGCGCCGCCGCCACCGCCTGGCGGCGCCAACCGCGGTCGACGCCGAGACTGAGCACGGCGTTCAGCACGTCGTAGCGCGGCGCGATCGCGTCGAACATCGCGCGCACCTCCGACCCCTTGCGCGGATCGCCCTCGCCGATCGGCGGCGGGGCGTCGCCGTGGCTCACCGGTGGGAGGGCGCGGGCATCGCTCATGGCGACCGAGGCTACCACGCGGCCCCGAAGGGATCCGGAAGCCGCGACGCGGTCGGCGCCGGTCCGCCGACGCGGCCCGAGGGTCGCGCTCAGGCGAGCCCGGCGGCGTCGAGGAAGGCGTCGAGCTTCGGCGGCGAGAAGCGCGAGAGGCTCGCGGCCACGTCGCCGTGCACGAGCGTCGGGACGCTGCGGCGACCGTCGTTGAGCGCCTCGACGTGCCGCACCGCGTCGGGGTCGGTCTCGAGGGCGACCTCACGGAAGGCGATCCCGCGCTGGGCGAGGGCGCGCTTGACGGCGGTGCAGTCCCCGCACCAGGCCGTGGTGTAGACGAGCAGCGAAGGTTCCATCGGACGGAGGCTACCGGAGCGCGCCGCGCCGCCGTGTCATGCGTTGGACGTCGCGGCGCGCCCGGCCTCGGCGGGTCGCCGGCGACCCGCCGAGGCGACGCGGCAACCGCTCCGCTTCTGCTACGATGGCGGACGGTCGCGACGCCGCCGCTCGGCGGGCTCCTTCGCCACCTCCCCTCGCCGCGTCGCGCGCCCCTTGGGCCCTCCCGTTCGGAGGCCCGCCGCACCCCCGTGCGCGCCCCGCCGCCCGAAAGGCCCTCATGAACTACCGCAACGTCGCGATCATCGCCCACGTCGACCACGGCAAGACCACGCTGGTCGACGGTCTGCTGCGCCAGTCGCACACCTTCCGCGAGAACCAGCAGGTCGCGGAGCGCGTGATGGACAGCCGTCCGCTCGAGCGCGAGCGCGGCATCACGATCCTCGCGAAGAACACCGCGATCGAATGGCACGACCAGCGCATCAACATCGTCGACACGCCCGGGCACGCCGACTTCGGCGGGGAGGTCGAGCGCGCGCTCGGCATGGTCGACGCCTGCCTGCTCCTCGTCGACGCGGCCGAGGGCCCGATGCCGCAGACGCGCTTCGTGCTCAAGAAGGCGCTCGCCCTCGGGCTGCGGCCGATCCTGGTGGTCAACAAGGTCGACCGCAAGGACGCCCGACCCGGCGAGGTCACGGGCCTCACGTTCGACCTGATGGTCGAGCTCGGCGCCACCGACGAGCAGCTCGACTTCCCGGTCCTCTTCGCCATCGCCCGCGAGGGCAAGGCCTGGCGCGAGGGCGACGCCCCGGGCGAGGACTTCACCCCGCTGTTCGAGACGATCCTGAGCCACGTGCCGGTCGCCGACGGCGACCTCGCCGCGCCCTTCCAGATGCAGGTCGCGAACCTCGACTACTCCGACTACCTGGGGCGCGTCGCGCTCGGTCGCGTGCGCCGCGGCACCGCCCGGATGGGCGACCCCGTCGTCCGCATCGGCCGCGACGGCCGCGAGGTGCGCGGCCGGCTGACCAAGGTCTACACGCACTTCGGGCTGCAGCGCGTCGAGGCCGAGGCCGTGACCGCCGGCGACATCGTCGCCGTGAGCGGCCTCGACGACGTGCAGATCGGCGACACCCTGTGCCACCCCGACCGGATCGAGGCGCTGCCGTTCGCCGGCGTCGACGAGCCCACCGTCGCGGTCACCTTCAGCCCCAACACCAGTCCCTTCGCCGGGCTCGAGGGCAAGTACGTGACCAGCCGCCATATCGCCGACCGGCTGCAGCGCGAACTGCTCACGAACGTGGCGCTGCGCGTCGAGGAGCTCGGCGGCGAGTCGTACCGCGTCTCGGGCCGCGGCGAGCTGCACCTGGGCATCCTCATCGAGGAGATGCGCCGCGACGGGTACGAGTTCTCGGTCTCGCGACCCGAGGTCATCCTCAAGACGATCGACGGCGTGCTGTGCGAGCCCTTCGAGAAGGTCGTCGCCGACGTACCGCTCGACGCGATGGGCGCGGTCATGGAGTCGCTGTCGGCGCGCCGCGCGCAGCTCGTCGACATGGAGCAGGGCGAGACGCACGCGCGCCTCACCTTCTCGATCCCGGCGCGCGGCCTGTTCGGGTACCGCAACGGCTTCCTGTCGATGACCGCCGGCGAGGGCCTGCTGAGCCACGTCTTCGACGGCTACGAACCGCACGTGGGCGAGCTGCGCACCCGTCAGAACGGCTCGCTCGTCGCCATGGAGCCGGGCGAGGCCTTCGCGTACTCGATCTGGAAGCTGCAGGAGCGCGGCACCTTCTTCATCGACCCCGGCATCGACGTCTACGTCGGCATGATCCTGGGCGCCAACAGCCGCGGCGGCGACCTCGACGTCAACGTCTGCAAGAACAAGAAGCTCACGAACGTGCGCGCCTCGGGAAGCGACGACAACATCATGCTGGTGCCCCCGCGGCGCCTGACGCTCGAGGAGGCGATGGAGTACATCGCCGACGACGAGCTGCTCGAGGTCACGCCCAAGAGCCTGCGCCTGCGCAAGCGGATCCTCGATCCGAACAACCGCAAGAAGGAAGCGAAGCGGACGGCCGAAGCCGCCGTCTGAAGCCGTCGGCCCTCACGGGGCCCGAGGGAGCCGCGTCAGCGGTCGGGGGCGTCGACGTCGGTCGGTGCCCCCGCACCGTGCCGCGCCTCGACCGCGCCACCCGCGGCGCCACCGTCCGCGGCGGCGACCCCCTCGAGCTCGATCGGCCCGAAGGCCTCGTCCTGGTGCGCCCGAAGGCGCCCCTCGCGGATCAGCTCGAGCGCGCCCGCGAAGGTGACGGTACGGGTCGCCCACGAGGCGTCCGCGAGCACCTCGTCGAAGGTGCGGCGGCGGCCCGGGCGCAACACGGCCAGCAGCCGCGCCATCGCGCCCGCCAGCGTCAGGCGTTCGTGGGTGAGCTCGAAGTAGCTCGTCGGGCGCAACCGCGAGGCCAGCTCGGCGAGCCGTCCGAGCGGCACGCTCAGGGGCCGCCGCGGTCGCGGGAAGGCCGGCAGCGGCGCCTTGGCCGTGAGGAGCGACCGGCGCCGCTCGCGCCGCTCGCGCAGCT
>JARGGE010000399.1 GCA_029210865.1 Trueperaceae bacterium | reverse complement strand
GACTGCGGCCACTGTCTCACGGTCTGCCCCGGGCCGGGCATCGACTTCTCGCCCGAGGCGTGGTGGCGCGGCGACGAGGCGGCGACCCCGGCTCCCGACTTCCTCGGCCCTTGGCGCGGCCTCTGGTTCGGGTGGGCGAGCGACCCCGACATCCGCCACGCCGGGGCGTCCTCGGGGCGCGGGAAGTAGAGCGGCTCGTACTGGGGGCGCAGCGCCTCGGGCAGCAGCCCCAGCAGTTTGCGCTTGGCGACCTCCTCGAGGCCGTCGACCGCCTCGCGGACCTTGGGGTTGAAGTACTTCACGGGCGTCGGCAGGTCGCCGGTGATGACCTCCTCGGCGTCGTGGTACACGGCCAGGAGCGCGGTGCGGTCGGGGTCGACGACGCGGGCGCCGAGGCGCTCGTTCTCGAAGAGCGCCAGCGCGTGCGCGATCATCGCGACCTGCAGGCTGTGCTCCTGGATGTTCTCGGTCCGGGTGTTGCGCATGAGGCCCCAGCGTTGGATGAACTTCATCCGGGCGAGGTAGGCGAAGTAGTGGCTCACCGGACGATGCTACCGCCGCGACCACCGGCGCCTCGCACGGCGCGTCGTGCGAGGCGCCGCCGGCCGCTCCAGGACGCCACGAGCGCCGTCGGAGCCGTGAGATTGGTCATTGACTCGGCTGCGGGCAGCCCCGTACGCTTGCGCTCGAGGAGGCTCTACGTGAAGCGATTCGTCCTGGTCCTGACCGGACTCGCCGCCCTGCTGCTGGCCGCGTGCGCGCCGTCCGCGCAGGTGGCCACGAACGTCGTCCCGACGCTGATCTCTGTGAACGCGAACGGTGGCGAGGTCGTGCTGCAAGGTCGCTGGTTCGGCGGCGGGCACGAAGGCAGCCACGTGGTGGTCGCCGCGAACGTCGACGGTGAGGACGGCACCGTGGTGAACGTCACCAGCTGGAGCCCCACCCGCATCGTGTTCCAAGCGCCCGACGGTCTGGCTGCCGGCTTCGTGTTCGTCGTCGTCGACGGCATCGCCAGCAACGGGCTGCCCGCCGACCTGAACTGACGACGCGCGCCCTGCGCCCGTCCACGCCTCGGCCGTGCCCCACTCGGGCGCGGCCGTCGCCGTGCCGGGGGCCAAGGCCCGGCGAGGGGCCGTGTAGACTCGGCCGGATGAGACTCCAAGCCGTCAAGGGCACCGCCGACCGCCTCCCCGCCGACCAGCCGCGCTGGCGCCGCCTCCACGAGGTCGCTCGCCGCGTGCTGGAGCGCGCCGGGGTGCAGGAGTTGACACCGCCCGTCTTCGAGTTCGCCGAGGTGTTCGAGCGCTCCGTCGGCGAGGCCGCCGACCTGGTCGTCCAGAAGGAGATGTACACCTTCGACGACCGCGGCGGGCGCCGGCTCACGCTGCGCCCCGAGTTCACCGCGAGCGTCCTGCGCGCCTACGTCGAGCACGGCATGCACACCTGGCCCAGCCCCGTGAAGCTGTGGAGCCACGGCCCCGCCTTCCGAGCCGAGAACGTGCAGCGGGGGCGGTTCCGACAGTTCCACCAGGTCAACCTCGAGGTCGTCGGCAGCGCCGAGCCGGTCGCCGACGCCGAGGCCATCGCGCTGTTCGTCGACATCCTGCGCGAGCTCGGCCTCACCGGCGTCCGCGTCGCCCTCGGTTCGGTCGGCGATCCCGACGACCGGGCGCGCTACAACGCCTACCTGCGCGACGCGCTCGCCCCGCGCGCCGGGGAGCTCACCGAGACCAGCCAAGAGCGCCTGCGGCTCAACCCCATGCGCCTGCTGGACGCCAAGGATCCCGGCGACCGAGCGCTGATCGCCGGCCTCGCGCGCCCGCTCGACCGCCTCGGCGACCCCGCCCGGGCGCACTTCGACGCCGTCGCCGGGTACCTGCGCGCCTGGGAGGTGCCGTTCGACGTCGACCCGGCGATCGTCCGCGGGCTCGACTACTACCGCCGCACGGCCTTCGAGATCCACGCCGAGGGCATCGGCGCCCAATCGGCGCTCGGCGGCGGCGGGCGCTACGACGGCCTGGTGGCGCAGCTCGGCGGCCCCGACGTCCCCGGCATCGGTTGGGCCTTCGGGGTCGAGCGCGTGCTCGACGCGCTGGCCCAGGCCGACCTGGCGGCGCCGGAGGCCGAAGGCCCCGCGCTCTACCTGGTCCCGATGGACGACGAGGCCGTCGGCGAGGTCGCCCACCTGGCGCGACGCCTGCGCGCCCGCCAGCGGGTCGAGCACGGCTACGTCAAGCGCGCGCCCGGCAAGGGCCTGCGCGATGCCGACCGGGCCGGCGCCCGCTACGCCGGGCTGATCGGCGCGCGCGAGCGGGCCGAGGGCACCGTGCAGCTCAAGCACCTCGCGACCGGCGTCCAGCGCAGCGTCCCGCTCGCCGACCTCGCCGACGCCCTCGAACGCCCCGAGTCGATCGCCGAACCGGCGACCCAGGAGGTCTGACCGTGCGACGCACGCATACCTGTGGCGCCTTGCGCGCCGAGCACGAAGGCACGGCCGTCCTGCTGCAGGGCTGGGTCCAGCGCCGCCGCGACCTCGGCGGGCTCGTCTTCCTCGACCTGCGCGACCGCGAGGGCCTCACGCAGGTGGTCGTGGAGCCCGGGGCCGCCGCCGCGTTCGCCGCCGCGCAGGCGCTGCGGAGCGAGTACGTCGTCGAGGTTCGGGGCGTCGTCCGCGCCCGACCCGAGGCGCAGCGCAGCGAGCGGCTGGCCACCGGCGCGATCGAGCGCCCGGTGGCGTTCGGCAACAACGACCGCCCGGGCGTGATGCTCGCCGGCGCGATGGAGAGCTATGTCCGCCG
>JARGGE010000398.1 GCA_029210865.1 Trueperaceae bacterium | reverse complement strand
CCTCGGGGCGCAGCGCGACGTCGGTGGGGCCCGCCGCGACCACGCGCACCTGGATCAGCGCGACCCAGTCGAAGCGCTCGGCCACCCGCTGCAGGTCGTGGTGGACCGCCAACACGGTGCGGCCGGCGCGCCGCAGTTCGTCGAGGACGGCGAGCACGGCCGCTTCCGTGGGCGCGTCGACCCCCGCCATCGGTTCGTCCATCAGGACCAGGTCGGCGTCCTGCGCGAGGGCCCGCGCGAGGAAGGCGCGCTGCTGCTGGCCACCGGAGAGCTCGCCGATCTGCCGGTGGGCCAGGTCGACCAGGCCGACCTGCTCGAGCGCCGCGCGGGCGGCCTCGCGGTCGGCGCGGCCGGGGCGGCGCAGCCAGCCGAGGCGCGCGTAGCGCCCCATGGTGGCGACGTCGAGCACGGTGGTGGGGAAGTCCCAGTCGACGGCGGCGCGCTGCGGCACGTACGCGACGCGCTTGCGCACCCGCGCGAAGGGTTCGCCGAAGACGCGCACGTGGCCCGCCGCAGGGCGCACCAGGCCGAGGATCGCCTTGAGCAGCGTGCTCTTGCCCGCGCCGTTGGGCCCGACGATCGCCCCGAGCGCGCCGACGGGGGCGTCGAGGTCGACGTCCCACAGCACCGTGCGCTCGCCGTAGCGGACGGTGAGGTCCTCGATGTGGACCGCGACGCCTGTGGGCGTGTGGTCGCGCGTCGCAGCGGTCGCGGGGTCGGCGAGCGTCACGGGGCGAGCGCCGCCGGGGGGGTCGGCCAGCCGTCCGCCCACGCCGCGAGCGCCGGCGGAAGCGGGGTTGGCGCCCCGCCGAGCGCGCGCGCGATCGTGGCGGCGTTGTGCACGATCATGCCGACGTAGGTGCCCTCCGGGCTGCCGGCGCTCCCGAAGGCGTCGGAGAAGAGCTCGCCGCCGACGGCGACGTCGGCCCCGCGGTCGCGGGCAGCGACGCGGACGGCCTCGATGGTGCGCGGGTTGATCGTCGACTCGACGAACACGGCCGGGACGGTGCGGTCGGCGATCAGGTCGGCGAGGGCGCGGACGTCGGCGAGGCTGGCTTCGGCCACGGTGGAGAGGCCCTGCAGCCCGACGACCTCGAGGCCGAAGGCCCGGCCGAAGTACTCGAAGGCGTCGTGTGCGGTGATCAAGACGCGGGCCTCGGGCGGCACGCTGGCGACGGTGACGGCCGTCCAGGCCACCAACTCGCCGAGCAGGGCGTCGTACGCCGCGGCGCGCTCGCCGAGGTCGGCGCGGCAGTCCGGGGCGACGACCTCGGCGAGCACGCCGGCGATGCCGGCGGCGACCGGCCGCCACAGCGCAGGGTCCATCCAGACGTGCGGGTCGACCGTGCCGCCCTCGCCGAAACGCCGCGCCTCGGTGGGGACCGCCGCCTCGGCGACGGCGACCACGCGGGCGCGGTCCCCGAAGCGAGCGAGGACCTCGCCCAGTCGGGCCTCGAGGTCGAGGCCGACGTAGAGGACCAGGTCGGCCTCGCCGAGCGCGCGCACGTCGGAGGCGGTGGCGCGGTACCCGTGCGGGTCGACGCCCGGACCCATGAGGGTCACGACGTCGGCGCACGGGCCCGTGATCGCGGCGGCGACGTCGCCGACCATGCCGACGCTCGCCACCACCCGAACCGCGTCGGTCTGCGCGGCGGCTGGGGCGACCGCCGTGGTCACCGCGAGGAGGAGCACCACAGCACGAACGCGCCGCAAGGTTGCGGCGCGCCGAAGGAAAAAGTTAGGCATGACCAAATCTAGAACGCGACCGCCGACCTGTCAAGGCGCGCCGAGCGTCCCCTGCGCGTCACGGACGCGCGGGGCGATGGACCGCGTCGCGCGCGGCGAGGCGCGTGCCCAGGTCGGGGTGGCCCTCGGCGACCGCCCACCGCGCCACGTCGGCGAGCAGGCGACGCGCGAGGCCGGGCCCCTCGAAGATCCAGCCCGTGTAGACCTGGAGCAGGGTGGCGCCCGCCTCGAGCCGCTCGACGGCGCCGGCCCCCGATTCGATGCCGCCCACGGCCACGAGTGGCAGGGCGGTGCGCGCCCGCACCGCCCGCAGCACCCGCAGCGCCCGCGGTCCGAGCGGTGCGCCCGAGAGCCCGCCGGCCTCGCCCGGGTCGTGGGCGAGCGCGGAGCGGTCGACCGTCGTGTTCGTCACCACCAGGCCGTCGATCCCGTGGTCCTCGGCGAGCGCCACGGCCTCGTCGAGCGCGGTCGGCGTCAGGTCGGGGGAGAGCTTCAGGAGCACCGGCCGCGCTCCTAGGGTCCCCTTGAGCTCGGCGGCGCGGCCCAGCAGGTCGGCGAGCGGCTTCGCCTCCTGCAGCGTCCGCAGCCCGGGGGTGTTCGGCGAGCTGACGTTCAGGACCAGGTAGTCGGCCACCGGCCAGGCGGCGCGCAACGCCGCCTCGTAGTCGGCGACGGCGTCCTCGAGCGCGACCACGCGGCTCTTGCCGACGTTGACGCCCATGGCGACCTCGGGCCACCAGGGCTCGCGCCGAGCCGCCGCCAGGCGCGCCGCGAGGGCGTCGGCGCCTTCGTTGTTGAAGCCCATGCGGTTGATCGCGGCCCGCTCGGCAGGCAGGCGGAACACCCGCGGTTTGGGGTTGCCGGGCTGCGGCCGCGCGGTGACGGTGCCGAGCTCCGCGGTCGCGAAGCCGAGCGCCGGCCACGTGGCGGCGGCGCGGCCGTTCTTGTCGAACCCGGCGGCAAGGCCCACCGGGTTGGGCAGGGGCAGCCCGGCCAGATCGGTGCGCAAGCGCGGGCTGCTTACCGGCCCCGGCTGCGGCACAAGGCCGAGACGCAGGGCAC
>JARGGE010000397.1 GCA_029210865.1 Trueperaceae bacterium | reverse complement strand
TCGGCGCGAGGCCCGCGTCGGCGCGGGCCGCGTCGGCGGCGGCGTGCAGCGCGCGCACCAGCTCGGGGCGCGGCTCGGCGACGTCGTCGCGGCCCGGCAGGCTCCAGCCGGCGGCGGCGGCCGCGGAGGCGAGCGCCAACAGCCCGCTCAGGAGGGCGACGGTGAGGGTGGTGGAGCGTCGACGGTGCGGCACGCGCTGGTGGTACCACGGCCGCCGCGGGGTGACAAGCGTCGGGCACCCGCGTCCGCCCGCGTCGGTGCGGAACGCGCCGGGCGTCGCCGCCGGTCGCGGGCGTAGCCTGGGGGCATGACCTTCAGGGAGCGCGTGCTCGAGGTGGTGCGGGCGGTGCCGCCCGGTCGGGTGGTGACCTACGGCCAGGTGGCGACCTGGGCCGGTTCGCCGCGTGCGGCGCGGCAGGTGGGGGCGGTGCTCTTCGGGCTTCGCGACGCCGACGGCGACGCGCCGTGGCAGCGCGTGGTGAACGCGAAGGGGGGGATCTCGACCTTCCGCGTCGGCACCGGCGAGCTGCAGGTGGCGCTCCTTCGTTCCGAAGGTGTGGACGTGGGTGCGGACGGTCTCGACCTCCCGCGCTGGCGCTGGGACCCGCCCCTCGCGACCTGGCCGTGGACGGTGCCGGCGGCTGGCGACGAGGAGGCTGTACCCTCTGGGTGAGCGCGGCCGGGCGCTCAGCCCGCGGCGATCGTGGCGCCGACGTGCACGACCACCACGCGCTGCTCGAAGCGGCGCCACCAGAGGCCGCGCCGCAGCGTCACGCGCACGAAGAAGCCCCCGTGCTCGCGCAGGTTGCGCGCGTGGTGGCGAAGACCGGGCACCAGGAAGCCGAGCGGTTCGAGGACGCTGGCCGTGAGCTGCGCGCCCAGGTGCTCGTGGACCGTGGAGGGGAACGGCGCGTCGAACGCCAGGCGGTAGGTGTGCGTGCGGCGGCCGGCGAGCATCTCGCCGCGCGCGAGCACGATCCGTTCCATGACCCGTTGCCGCGTCTCGACCTGGCGGCGCCCCTTGCGCGTCACCTCGGCGTAGAAGCGGTCGACGAGCTCGACCGTCAGGTTCACCCCGTCGACCCGCTCGTACGGGACGAGGGTCAGCGCGACCTCCACCGGCGTGCCGGTGCGGACCTGGCGGGGGACCTCGAGCTTGGCGGCGTTGAAGCGGCGCTGGAACCAGGCTTCCTGGACCGAAGCGACCCAGGCGACCGCCGCGAGCGCGATCTCGAGCAGCACCCAGCGCGGGTCGAAGCCCAGCGCGGCGCGCCAGGCGGGCACGAGCAGCACGGCGATCCCAGCGAGGGTGAGGCCGCCGTACGCGACCGCCGACCACGTGGCCGGCACCTCGAAGGCGCCCGGCGGGCGGGGGAGGTCGAGCGGCGGGTCCTCGTGCCAGCGGCGCGCGATCCCGCACGCGTCGCACACCTCGGTGCCCTGGTTCAGGTGCTGGCACGACGGGCAGGTCCAGGTCACGCGCCGAGCATACGAGGCCGACGCGGGGTCCGCTGGGTACGATGCCCCCATGGACGCCACCGCCGCCACCGACCTGCTCCGCACCCTCGTGCGCGCGCCCAGCCCCTCGGGGCGCGAGGGACCGGCGGTCGCCGCCTTCGCCACCGCGCTGCGGGACCTCCGGTGCGACGAGGTCGCGATCGACGCCGTCGGCAACGCGATCGGCACGTGGCGCCGCGGCGACGGCCCGACGCTCGTGCTCAACGGCCACCTGGACACCGTGCCCACCGGCGACGCCGCCGCGTGGCCCGTCGACCCGTTGGCCGGCGAGGTCGTCGACGGCCGGCTGTGGGGTCGCGGCTCGGTCGACATGAAAGGGGCGCTCGCCGCGATGGCGGTCGCCGCGCACCTCGCCGCCGCCGACGGCTTCGAGGGGACGCTCGTCGTCGCGGGCATGGTGCAAGAGGAGGTGGGCGGGCTGGGTGCGCGCTGGTTCGCCGAGCACGCTCGCGCCGACCTCGTCGTCCTGGGCGAGCCCAGCGACCGCGGGCTGCGGCTCGGCCACCGCGGGCGCATCGAGACCTCGGTGACCCTCCCGGGTCGCATCGCGCACGCCGCCAAGGCGGAGCTGGGCGCGAACGCGCTCGTCCGCGCGGCGCGCTACGTGCTGGCGCTCGAGGCGCTCGAGCTGCCCCGCGATCCGCGCCTGGGTGGGTCTTCGGCGACGGCCACGCAACTGCGCACGTTCCCGGTCGACGGCCCGAACGTCGTGCCAGGGCGCGCGGAGTTGACCATCGACTACCGCCAGGTGCCCCACGACCCGCCCGAGGCCGTCCTGGAGCGCCTGCGTTCGATCGACCCGGAGGCGGTGGTGCGCGTCGGCGAGGAGGTCGCGCGCAGCGAGGACGGGGCGGTCGAGCGGCGCTTCCCGCGCATCAACGGCGCCTACCTGCTCGCCGCCGACCACCCCAGCGTGGCGTGGGCGACCGAGGTCGTCGCCGTGGCGCGGTCCGGGGTGCGCCCCGACGTGGGGACCTGGTGGTTCGCCACCGACGCCCCGTACCTGGCCACCATGGGGGCGCCCGTGCTCGGCCTCGGCCCCGGCGACCCCGAGCTCGCCCACACCACGCGCGAGGCGCTGCCGGTCGACGAGCTCGTCGCCGCCGTAGCCGACTACCGCGCCCTCGCGACCGCGTTCCTGCGCGGCCACGTCCCCTGGGAGGACCCCATGACCGCACCCGCGAAGGCCCGCGCATGAAGGGCACGACGATCACCCTGAACGGCGACCCCTGGACGGTCGTCGACGTGGCCCCGGCCGAGCCGCTCGCCGAGATGGTGGCCGCGCTGCTCGAGGAAGAGGGCTTCGTCGCGGTCG
>JARGGE010000396.1 GCA_029210865.1 Trueperaceae bacterium | reverse complement strand
CCGCCGCCGTCGGCGCGGCGCTCGCCCTGGCCGGCGCGGCCTTCCAGGCGGTCTTCCGGAACCCCCTCGCCGACCCGTACCTGCTCGGCGCCGCCTCCGGCGCGGGCTTGGCGGCGGCCTCCGTGCTCGTCCTCGGCGTCGGCGGCGCCTGGTGGGCGGGGGCCGGGGTCGGCACGGCGGCGTTCGGCGGCGCCATCGCCACCGTGGCCCTCGTCGTCGCCCTCGCGCGCCAGGGCACGCGCGTGCCCGTGGTGCCGCTCGTGCTCGCCGGCGTCGTCGTCGGGTCGAGCCTGTCGGCCGGGACCTCCTTCGTCCTGCTCGCCGCGCGCGAGCAGGCCGCCGGGGTGTTGGCGTGGCTGCTCGGCAGCTTCGCCTTCGCTTCGTGGGCGCAGCTGGCCTGGTCGCTCCCGGCGATCGCGGTCGCGGCCGTGGCGGTCGTCGTCGCCGCGCGCGGTCTCGACGTGCTGCAGCTGGGCGATGCGGCTGCGGCGCAGCTGGGGCTGCCGGTCGAGCGCTTCAAGGTCGTGGTCGTCGCCGCGAGCACGCTCGCGACCGCGGCCGCCGTCGCGACCGCCGGGGTGATCGGCTTCGTCGGGTTGGTGGTGCCGCACGCGGTGCGCCTCGCGGTCGGCCCCGGCCACCGCCGGCTGCTGCCGCTCTCGGCGCTGTGGGGAGCGAGCTTCGTCGTCGTCGCCGACCTGCTCGCGCGGACCGTCATCGCCCCGGCCGAGGTCCCGGTCGGGATCGTCACCGCGCTCGCGGGCGCCCCGTTCTTCCTGGTGCTCCTGCGTCGCCACGCGACGCGCGGCGCGGCGTGAGCGCGCGTCCGGCGGTGCTGCGGCTCGACCGCGTGGCGGCCGGCTACGTCGGCCGGCCGGTGCTGCGCGACCTGAGCTTCGCGCTGCACGCCGGCGAGGTGGTCGCCCTGGTGGGGCCCAACGGCGCCGGCAAGTCGACCCTCGTCGCGGTCGCTTCGCGGGGGCTCGCCCCGACCGCCGGGACGGTGCTCCTGGAGGGGGCGCCGATCGCGCGCTTCGGCCGCCGCGAGCTGGCGCGCCGCATCGCGGTGGTGGCGCAAGGCGGCGAGCTGCCCGAGGGCTTCACCGTCGAGGAGCTCGTCGCCATGGGGCGCACCCCGCACGCCGGCTTCCTGCGCGGCCCGGCGCCCGCCGACGACGAGGCGATCGAGGCCGCGATGGTGCGGACCGACGTCGCGCAGCTGCGGGGCCGGCGTGTCGAGGCGCTGTCGGGGGGCGAGCGGCAGCGGGTGGTGTTGGCGCGCGCGCTCGCCCAGGGCCCCGCGGTGTTGCTGCTCGACGAACCGACCAACCACCTCGACCTGCGCTACCAGATCGAGACCCTGCGCGCCGCGCGGGCCGCGGCCGCGCGCGGCGTGGCCGTGCTGGTGGTCGTCCACGACCTCAACCTGGCGGCGCGGGCCTGCCACCGGGTGACGCTGCTGGACCAGGGGCGAATCGTGGCCGACGGGTCGCCCGGTGAGGTGCTCCGCGAGGCGCGCCTGCGGGCGATCTACGGGGCCGACGTGCGCGTGGTCGACGTCGCCGGCGCGCCGACGGTGGTGCCAGGTCCGTTCGACCCGTCCTAGCCGCCGCTCCGCGCGGCGCGAGTCAATCGCGGGGATCGAAGCGGGCGTGCACGGCGCGCGCGAGCTCGTAGTGGCGGACGAGCCCTTCGGTGGCGGCGCGCCACGACCACTGCTCCATGTCGGCGCGGGCGGTCCGCCCCAGGCGGGCGCGTAGCAGCGGGTCGGCGATCAAGCGGCGCAGCTGTTCGGTGAGGTCACCGAGGTCGCCGGGCGTGAACATCAGGCCGTTCTCCTCGTGCCGGATGACGTCCGGGACGCCACCCGCGCGCGCGCCGACGGCCGGGACCCCCGAGGCCATCGCTTCCATCGCCACGAACCCGAGCGTCTCGGTGTCCGACGGGAAGGCCAGGACGTCGGCGCTCGCGTACGCCTTGGCGAGTTCCTCGCCGGTCATGTAGCCGAGGAACGTGGTCGGGGTGTCGGCGAAGCGCGCCCGCATCGCCGCCTCGGCCGGCCCGGAGCCGATCACGGCCAGCCGCACGCCGGGCAGCCGCGTGACCGGGGCGTAGAGCCAATCGAGCCGCTTCTCGGCGGAGACGCGCCCGACGTACAGGAGCAGGGGCGCGTCCGGGTGGCCGTCGGACAGGCGCGCGCGCATCTCGGGGTCGCGCTTGCTCGGGTGGTAGCGGACGGTGTCCACGGCCTTGCGCCACAGGCGCACCCGTCGGATGCCGAGGCCCCGCGCCGAGTTCACCATCGGCTGCGAGGTGCACAGGTTGACGTGCGCCCGGTTGTGGACGTCGCGCAGGAAGACGCGCGAGATCGGGCTCAGGAACGGCAGCTTGAGGTGCACCGCGTACTGGGTGATGTCGGTGTGGTACGAGGCGAGCAGCGGCAGGTCGCGCTGGTTCGCCACCATCGTCCCCCACAGCCCCAGGATGACGGGGTTGACCACGTGGACGACGTCCGGCGCGAAGGCGTCGAGCTCGCGCCCGAGGCGCGGGCGCGGCAACCCGAGGAAGAGCTCCGGGTACCAGGGGCGGAAGGAGATCGCCGGCACCGGCACGACGCGGTGGCCCGCGACCTCGGGCGGCGGCGCGTGTGGCGCGAAGACCAGCGCCTCGTGCCCCAGGTCGCGCAGCTGCTCGAGCGTCCGCACGACCCGCGTGACGACGCCGTCGATCTTGGGCAGGAAGGTCTCGGTGAAGAACGCGATGCGCATGGGGGCCCCGGCTCGCGGTCGCGGGTCAGGCGTCGCCGACCGGGGCCCTCGTGTCGGCCGCGGGGGCC
>JARGGE010000395.1 GCA_029210865.1 Trueperaceae bacterium | reverse complement strand
GATCCGTCGCAACTGACGCAGCCCGTCCACCGTTCCGAGCGGCGCCCCTCCCGGGGGCGCCGCTCGCCCGTGAGGCACCCATGACCGAGCCGCGCCCCGTCCTGTTCAGCTCCGCCCGTTCGCCCCACTGCTTCAAGGTCTCGCTCGTGCTGCACGAGAAGGGCGTCGACTTCGAGCGCGTCGAGATCGACCTGCCCGCGCGCGAGCAGAAGACGCCGGCCTTCCTTGCGCTCAACCCGCTGGGCCAGGTACCCGTGTACGCGGACGAGGCGGGCGTGCACGTCGACTCGCTCGTGATCATGCGGCACCTCGATCGCCAGCATCCCGAGCCGTCGCTGTTCCCTGCGGACGCCACGGCCCTCGCCGACGCGCTCGCCTGGATCGAGCTGTCCAGCACGGCCATGCGCGACGTGAGCCACCACCTGTACTGGCAGCTGATCGAACCTCCGGAAGCCGGGCCCGATCCCGCCCGGGTGGCTACCCTCAAGGCCGAGGGGCTGACGCTGCTGGCCCGCGTGGAGGCCGCCCTGGACGCCGGCGACGGTTGGCTGGTAGGCGGCAGCCTGGGCGCGGCCGATCTGAGCGTGTTCGCCTGGCTGTACGGCTACGCGCGCTTCGACCTACCGACGTCGTTCGACGGCTTCGAGCACGTGGCCGATTGGCGCGCGCGGATCGCCGCGCGGCCCTCGTTCGAAGCGTCGTTCGGTCGTCGCGGGCGCCCGTTCGCCACCTGGCTGGCCGAACGCGCCGCTACAGCGCCGCCTGGATGAACACGAGCACGAACAGCGCGACCGTCTCGACCACGCCGATCGCCATCAGGTAGTTGCCGAAGCCCTTGCCGGTCTCGCCGATCGCGTCCGCGGCCGCGGCGCCGACGCGCCCCTGCAGCCAGGCGGAGGCCCCCATGGCGGCGCCGCCGAAGAGGCCGACGGCGAGCATCGCCGGCCAGCCGACGAACGCACCCGCGGCCGCCGCCTCGTCCGCGGCGCGCACCACCGCGTTCATCAGGATCATGCCGTAGATCGTCTGCGAGAGCGGCGCGCCCACGAAGGTCACCAGGATGAACGGGACCGGCTTGTCGAGCGCGTAGCAGCGCTTCCAGGCGCCGACCGCGGCGAGGCCGGCGCTGCCGGTGCCGAGCGCGGAACCGATCGCCGCGAGGCCGAGCACCGCCGCAGCACCGGCCAGACCGAGCGAACGCATGAGCTCCGGGTCCATCAGGGGTCTCCTTCCGCACCGACGGGGGCGGTGTGGGCCAGCGGGCGGTACGGGTGACCGGTCCAGGGTAGCCCCAGGTGGCCCGCGAACTCGAGGGTGTTGAGGCGCACGCCGTGCACCAGCACGCCCATGGCGGCGAGCAGCACGTTCAGCGTGTGTCCGAAGAACAGCACCAAGGCGGCGAGCACGCCGCCGATCGGACCGCCGATCCCGATGCCGGCGGCGAGGTCGTTGAAGGCGCCGGCGACCGCGAAGGTCGCCGCGCCCACGGCGAACAGGCGCACGTACGAGACGACGTCGACGAAGTTGTTGACCAACGTGAGCGGCAGCAGCGCGTGCTGGAACCACTCCCGCCGCAACAGGCGCCACGGGGTGGTGAAGGCGACGATCAGCGCGACCCCCACCCCGAACGACCACCAGGCCAGCGCGGGGAACGGGTCGTCGAGCACCAGTTGCCGCGCCAGGAAGTACATGGTCCACGTGGTCGCGATCCAACCGAGGTCGGCGAGGGCGCGCCGCGAGCCGATGAAGCGCACCGCGTTCCACGCGTGCGCCAGCGTCAGGTGCACGGCCCCGATGGCGAACGAGAGCCCGATCAGGTTGCGCTCCTCGGTCAGCCAATCGAGCCGCAGGCTCGCCAGCGCCGACGGCAGCACCGCGAGCCCGAAGACGTTGCCGCTGGCGAGGCCCCAGGCGATGGTGGCGATCGACAAGAACCGCAACAGCGCGACCACGCGCGTGGTCGCCGGGCGCATGCGGCGCACGACCAGCTCCGTCAACAGCAGGAAGACGATGCCGTACCCCGCGTCGCCGACGATCATCGCGAAGAAGAGGCCGAAGAAGATCAGGAACGGGACGCTGACGTCGACGTGGCCGTACGCCGGCACCACGCCCAGGAACTCGAAGAGCGCGCCGATCGGGCGCACCCAACGCGGGTTGCGGAGCAGCGTCGGCGCCGCGTCGGGGTCCTCGACCTCGCGCACCCACAGCGCCCAGCCCGCGGTCGCCGCCGCCCGACGCAACCGGTCGACGGCGTCCACGGGCACGAAGCCGCTGAGCACGTCGACGGCCCCAACGTGCCCCATGCCCGCGCGCGCCTCCTCGACCTGGAGGGCCTCCTCGGCATGGCGCAACCAGCCCTCGACCGCGCCGCGCGCGTCGGCGAGCTCGGCGAGGCGGGCGCGGGTCGCCTGCAGCGCCCGGTCGACGTCCTCGATCTCGTCGGCCAGCCGCGCCGGCGCGTCGATCGGCAGCGCCACCTCGTCGATCAGGGCCACCGCGTCGACCGCGGCCGCGGTCCCGACCAACGCCAGCGCGCGCTCGCCGCGCTCCCCCCCCAGCGGGACCCACACGGCGCCGGCGACGGTCGGGAGTTCGCGACCGCGGGGCGGACGGACCAGCCGGACCGCGACGCTCTGGTCGCGCAAACGGCGGACGGCGTCGGGATCGAACGCGCCGAACGGGGCGAGGCGCGCGCGCACGACCTCGAGCTCGTCGTGCGTGGTGCGCAGCCCGTCGAGGCGCTCGGCGAGCCGCTCCACCTCGGCCACCACCTCCTCGGCCGAGCGCGACAACTCGCGACCGCGTACGTACGGCACCACGCAATAAGCACAGTAATTGTCGCACCCCTGCA
>JARGGE010000394.1 GCA_029210865.1 Trueperaceae bacterium | reverse complement strand
CGGCAGTCTCCACTGCCTCGGCCAGCGCCTCCAGGGTGGGAACGGCGACGGGGTCCGGGGCCCGTTCACGGGCCTCGGCCAGCGCCGTCGCGGCCTCCTCGGGGCGGCCCAGGCGCAAGCGGCCCGCTACGGCGGTCGGGCCTTCGACGACGTCGCCGCCATGCTCGAGGCCGAGCGCGTCGACGCCGCCTGGGTGTGCGTCGCCCCGGCAGGGCACGGCGCGATCGAACGCGCGTTGGTCGAGCGCGGCGTCCCCTTCTTCGTCGAGAAACCGCTGTCGTCCGGCCGCGCCACGGCCGAGGCGATCGGGGCCCAGGTGGCGGCGTCCGGGCTCGTCACCGCGGTCGGCTACCACTGGCGCGCCCAGGACGCGCTGCCCGAGCTGCGCGCGCGTCTGGCGGACGGGCCACCGGTCGCCTTCCTCGCGGGCGCCTGGCTCACGAGCACGCCGGCGCCCGCCTGGTGGCACCGACAGGCGACCAGCGGCGGCCAGATGGTCGAGCAGGCCACCCACCTGCTCGACCTGGCGCGCCACCTGATCGGCGAAGCGCGGGTACTCCATGCGGTCGCCGACCGTCCGCCGCGCCCGGCCCACCCCGACCTCGACGTCGCCTCGGTGAGCACCGCGGCGCTGCGCTTCGCGAGCGGCGCCCTGGGCACGGTCACCGCCACCTGCCTCCTGGGCGCGAGCGCCCGGGTGGAGCTGCAGCTGATGCGCGAGGGCGAGCTGGTCACCGTCACCCAGGGGTCGGTGACCTACGACGACGGCCGCGAGCGCCGCGAGGTGCGCGTGGTCGGCGACCCGGTCGCGGCCGAGGACCGGGCCTTCCTGGACGCGGTGCGCGCCGGCGACCGGGCCGCGGTGGTGTGTACGTACGAAGACGCGCTGAGCACGCACCGGCTGGCGCACGACGTCGCGGACGCGGCCGCGTAAGGTGGGAACGACCATGGACACGCGATTCGACCCCACCGACCACCCCCACCGCCGCCACGACCCGCTGCGCGACCAGTGGGTGCTGGTGTCGCCGCACCGGATGAAGCGCCCCTGGCAAGGGCAGACCGAGGCGCCGCCGCGCGACGACAAGCCGGCCTACGACCCCGCCTGCTACCTCTGCCCCGGCAACGAGCGCGCCGGCGGGCACCGCAACCCCGACTACGCGCACACCTTCGTCTTCACGAACGACTTCCCGGCGCTGCTGCCCGACGTTCCGTCGGCGCCGGCGGGCGACGACCCGCTGTTCCAGCTCGACGCGGTGCCGGGCACCTGCCGGGTGCTGTGCTTCTCGCCGCGCCACGACCTCACCTTCTGCGAACTGCCGCTCCCCGACGTGCGCCGCGCGGTCGACCTGTGGGCCGACCAGACCGCCGAGCTGGGCGCGCGCTACCGCTGGGTGCAGGTGATCGAGAACAAGGGGGCGATGATGGGGGCCTCGAACCCCCATCCGCACGGCCAGATCTGGGCGCTCGACGCGGTGCCCACCGAGGTGGCGCGCGAGGACGCTACGCAGCGTGCCTACCTGGAACGGCACGGGCGCCCGATGCTGCTCGACTACGCCCGCGCCGAGCTCGACCGCGGCGAGCGCGTCGTGGTCGCCAACGAGCACTGGCTGGCGGTGGTGCCCTTCTGGGCGACCTGGCCCTTCGAACTGATGCTGCTGCCGCACGCCCGCCACGCCGCGCGGCTCCCCGACCTCACCGAACCCGAGCGCGACGCCCTGGCCGACGTCGCCAAGCGCGCCTTCACCCGCCTCGACAACCTGTTCGAGACCTCCTTCGCGTACTCGTTCGGCTGGCACGGGGCGCCGTTCACCGCCGACGCGGCGACGGACGCCTGGCAGCTCCACGCCCACGCCTACCCGCCGCTGCTGCGCTCGGCGACGGTGCGCAAGTTCATGGTCGGCTTCGAGCTGCTGGCCGAGGCGCAGCGCGACCTCACCCCCGAGCAGGCCGCGGAGCGGCTGCGGGCGCTCTCCGACGTGCACTACAAGGAGGTCGCCCGGTGAGCGAGGCGCCCCGGACCTCCGGCGGCGACGCCGATCCGCGCGGCCGCGCCCTCGCCGCCCACCGCGCTCGCTACGGCCGCGAGGCGACCCATCTGGTGCGCGCCCCGGGCCGCGTCAACCTGATCGGCGAGCACACCGACTACAACGACGGCTTCGTCCTGCCGATGGCGCTCGAGCGCGCCGCCTGGATCGCGCTGACGCCGCGCGACGACGGCGTGGTGCGGCTCCTCGCGACCGACCTCGACCGCCGCGGGACCTTCGGCGTGGCGAAGGCGCGCCGCCGCGACGAGCGCGGCGACCCCCACGACCCGCTCGGCGGCTGGCTCGAGTACCCGCGCGGGGTCGCGTGGGCGCTGCAGGACGCCGGTCATGCGCTGCGGGGCTTCGACGGTGCGCTCGCCTCCGACGTCCCGCGCGGCGCCGGTCTGTCGTCCTCCGCGGCGCTCGAGCTGGCGGTCGCCGCCGCCTTCGCCGCCGCGGGTGACCTCGACTGGGACGCACGCGCGATGGCGCGCGCGATGCAGCGCGTCGAGAACCGGTGGATCGGCGTGCAGAGCGGGATCATGGACCAGCTGATCGGCGCCGCCGGCGTCGCGGGGCACGCGCTCCTCATCGACTGCCGCGACCTCGCGCTGCGCCCCGTGCCGTTGCCCGCAGACGTCGCGGTGGTCGTGCTCGACACCTCCACCCGCCGCGGCCTGGTGGGCAGCGCCTACAACGACCGGCGCGCCGCCTGCGAGCGCGTCGCGCGGGCGCTCGGCGTGCCGGCGCTGCGCGACGTCGACCTGGCGACGCTCGCGGCCGCCGCCGACGGGCTCGACCCGGTCGACCTGCGCCGCGCCCGCCAC
>JARGGE010000393.1 GCA_029210865.1 Trueperaceae bacterium | reverse complement strand
CGCCTGCGCGAGGCGGCGCGCTTGACCGACGCCGCCTTCGACCACGTCCTGAACGGCGTGTTGCGGGTCGGCACGCGCGAGGTCGACGTCGCCATCGAGCTCGACCGCTTCGTCCGCCAGAACGGCGGCGACGGGCTCGCCTTCGAGGCGATCGTCGCCGGTGGGCCGCGGAGCGCGATGCCGCACGGCGTCGCCAGCCCGCGCACGCTCGAGCGCGGCGACCTGGTCACCCTCGACTTCGGCGCCAAGGTCGACGGGTACCACGCCGACATGACCCGGACGGTCGCCCTGGGCCCCGTGGCCGAGCCGCTCCGCAGCTGGTTCGACGCCGTGCTCGACGCCCAGGTCGCCGCCGTCGCGGCGATCCGGCCCGGCCTGAGCGGCGTGGACGCGGACGCGGTCGCGCGCTCGCGGCTCGCGGCCGCTGGCCTCGCCGAACGCTTCACCCATTCGCTGGGCCACGGGACCGGCCTAGACATCCACGAGGGCCCGGCGCTCAGCCTCCGCTCGAAGGACGTGCTCGCGGCCGGGATGATCGCCACGATCGAGCCGGGGGTGTACGACGCGGCCGTCGGCGGCCTCCGGATCGAGGACCTGCTCTTGGTCACCGAGCAGGGCCATGAGGTGCTGTCGCGGTCGCCCAAGGGCTACGTGGAGCTCTGACCCGCCAGCGCGTCGACGAAGCCGCGGGCCGCTCCCAGCAGGGACGCGACCGCGGCGTCGTCCGGCCCCTCGGCATAGACGCGCAGCTGCGGCTCGGTGCCGCTCGCGCGGAACAGGATCCAGCGGTCGCCCTCGAGGTCGAGCTTCACCCCGTCGAGGCGTTCGACGTCGATCACGCGTGCGCCGCCGAACGCGTTCGGCGCGTGCTCGAGTGCCTCGGCGACGCGCCGCGCGAGCCCCTCGTCGCGCAGCCGTAGGTCGAGGCGGTCGTAGGCGTGGCGCCAACCCGCCTCGCGCTCCAGCGCCGCGAAGCGCGCCGCGAGCGGTTCGCCCGCGCGCACCTCGGCCTCGAGGAGCAGCAGGCCGTTGAGGATGCCGTCGCGCTCGGGGACGTGGCCGGCGACGCCGAACCCGCCGGACTCCTCCCCTGCCAACATCGCCTCGCCGCGGCGCAGCGGCTCCACCAGATGCTTGAACCCCACCGGGGTCTCGAGCACGGCGCGACCGCGCGAGGCGGCGAGCCGCTCGACGACGCGCGAGACCGTGAAGGTCTTGACCACCGACCCGGGCGCGCCCCGGCGGTCGAGCAGGTCGAGCAGCACCGCGAACACCTGATGCGGGTCGAAGAAGCGTCCGTCGAGCAGCACGGCCGCCACGCGGTCGCCGTCGCCGTCCGTGACGATCGCGAAGCGCGTCCCCGGGTGATCGGCCAGGTACGCGCGCGTGCGGGCGAGGTGCCGGGGCAAGGGCTCGGGGTGGACGCCGTCGAAGGTGGGGTCGGGCCGCGCGCGCAGCTCGGCGACCTCGGTGCCGATCCCCGCCCAGCGCGCGAACCCCGAGATCCAGCCGCCGGCGGCGCCGCCCATCGCGTCGTGGACCACCACGCCGGTCGCCTGCCGGAGGGCGTCGAGGTCGAGCAGCGTCGCCAGCTGGGCGTAGTAGGCCTCGCGCACGTCGAAGGCCGGCAGCTCGGGCGCGCGCCTCCGGCGCCGCACCGCGTCGGCCCCGATGAAACCCGTGCGCCGCTCGACGTCGCGGTAGACCGCATCGAGCGCGGTGCCCCCGTGGGCGCCCTTGAGCTTGAAGCCCTGCCACTCGGACGGGTTGTGCGAGGCGGTCAGCATGACCCCACCGGCGGCGCCCAGATGGCGCACCGCGAAGGAGAGCACCGGCGTCGGCAGCGGGCCGTCGTGCAGCGCCACCTCGAGACCGTTCGCGTGGAGCACCTCGGCCGCCACGCGCGCGAAGCGAGCGCCGGCGAAGCGCGTGTCGTGCGCCACGAGCACGCGGCCCCCACCGCGGTCGAGCAGGTGCTCGGCGTACGCCTGCGCCGCACGCCCCAGGTCGCGGTGCGTGAAGCCGTCGCCGATCAACGCGCGCCAGCCGTCGGTGCCGAAGGCGAGCCTCTCCATCGGCCGCGAAGGTACCACACCACCGCGCCCGACTCCCGGGCGCCCCGAGGGCATCGGGACGGTAGGCTCGGCCCATGTGGGTGATCAAGTACGGCGGCAACGCCATGACCGACGCGAACGAACGCGCACAGCTGCTCGCCGACGTGCGCCAGGTGCGGGCCGCGGACGGCCACCCGGTCCTGGTCCACGGGGGCGGGCCGTTCATCGCGGCGGAGCTCGAGGCCGCGGGTGTCGCCAGCCGCTTCGAGCGCGGCTTGCGGGTCACCACGCTCGAGGCGATCGGTCCGGTCGAGCGTGCGCTGACGCTGCTCGGCAAGCGTCTGGCCGCCGAGCTCGGCGACGCGGTGGCGCTCACCGGCCGCGACGCCGACCTGTTGCGCGCCGAGCGCGCCGACCCAGCCCTCGGCGAGGTGGGACGCGACGTCACGGTGCGGCGCGCCGCGCTCGACGCGGTGCTCGCCGCCGGCCTCACGCCGGTGGTCGCCTGCCTCGCGCTCGACGCGACCGGCGCCCCCCTGAACGTCAACGCCGACGAGGTCGCGGGCGCGCGGGTGGTGCACCTGACCGACAACTACCGCAGCACCCAGGCGATCCTCGACGTCGCGAACGCGGTGATGGCGCAGATGCAGGGCGCGCCCGGACGGCCGCTCCGCGCCGCGCTGCGCCCGGCCGGCGAGCGGCCGGTGCTGCGGGTGGTCGAGGACGAGCGCGCGGTCGCCGACCTGGTTGCCGACGCCGTGCAGGAGCGGCTCGGCGACCCCGGGGCGCTCGGCGGGCACGCGGTGCTCGT
>JARGGE010000392.1 GCA_029210865.1 Trueperaceae bacterium | reverse complement strand
CGCACGCTGGGGTGGCCCGAGCCCGCCCTCGCGCGCGGGCTCGCCGCGCCCGCACCGCCGGCCCGCTTCGAGCGCTTCGCGGTGGCCGGACCCCGAGGTCCGGTGGCCGTGGTCCTCGACGGGGCCCACGACCCGGCCGCGGCGGCGCGCGTCGCCGCCGCGATGCCGCGCCGCTACGTGCTCCTCTTCGGCGCCCTCGAGCGCAAGCAGGCGGAGGCCACGCTGGCGCCGCTGCGCCATCGGGCAGCGTGCGTGGTGGCGACCTCGGCCGACCCCGAGGAGCCCTCAGCGGCGGTCGCCACGGACGCGGCGACGCTCCCCGACCCCCACGAGGCGATCGCCCATGCCGTCGCGATCGCGGACGCGCTCGGAGCACCGGTCCTCGTCGCCGGCTCGCTCCACCTGGCCGGCCGGGTGCGCCCATGGCTGCGCGCGCACGCGCTCGCCGCGGAGCGCGACCTCGCGTCCGCCGATGCGGGTGCTATGCTCGGCGGCCGATGGGACGCGTCGGGTTCGTCAGCCTAGGTTGCCCCAAGGCGCTCGTGGACAGCGAGCGCATCCTCACCGAACTGCGCGCCGAAGGCTACGACCTGGTGCGCACGTACGGCGAAGCCGACGTCGTGGTGGTCAACACCTGCGGCTTCATCACGCAAGCGGTCGAGGAGTCGCTCGCCGCCATCGGTGAGGCGCTCGACCAGAACGGCCGCGTCATCGTCACCGGATGCCTGGGCGAGCGCCCCGAGGAGATCATGGCGCGCCACCCCAGCGTGCTCGCGGTGACCGGGCAGGCCGACGTCGCCGGCGTCCTGGCGGCGGTGCGCGAGGCCCTGCCGCTCGACGCCCGCCCCTTCGTCGGCGTGCTGCCGGTGGTCGGCGACGGCCGCGGCGGCGCGCTGGACCGCGGCGTCAAGCTCACCCCGCGCCACTACAGCTACCTCAAGGTCGCCGAGGGCTGCGACCACACCTGCAGCTTCTGCATCATCCCGCACATGCGCGGACGCCAGGCGAGCCGCGACGCCGCCGACGTGCTCTACGAGGCCACCCGGCTCGTCGCGACCGGCACCAAGGAGCTCGTGGTCATCGCCCAGGACACGAGCGCCTACGGGACCGACCTGCGGCACCGGACCAGCGACTTCCAGGGCCGCCCCGTCGCCGCCCACCTGGTGCCGCTCGTGCGCGAGCTCGCCGAGATGGGCGCCTGGGTGCGGCTGCACTACGTCTACCCGTACCCGCACGTGCGCGAGCTCATCCCGCTCATGGCCGAGGGGAAGCTGCTCCCCTACCTCGACGTGCCGCTCCAGCACGCCTCCCCCACCGTGCTGCGGGCGATGCGGCGGCCCGGCGGGGCCGAGAGCCACCTGCGCACCCTCCAGGCCTGGCGCGCGATCTGCCCCGACCTCGCGATCCGCTCGACCTTCATCGTCGGCTTCCCCGGCGAGACCGAGGCCGACGTCGACCTGCTGGTCGAGTTCCTGCGCGAGGCGAAGCTCGACCGGGTGGGGGCCTTCAGCTACTCCGAGGTCCCCGGGGCGGCCGCGAACGCGCTGCCCGGCGCGGTGCCCGAGGATGTCAAGCGCGAGCGCTACGCCCGCGTCATGGAGGCCCAGCAGGCGGTGTCGGCCGCGATCCAGGCGGCCAAGGTGGGCCGCACGCTGCCCGTGATCGTCGACGACGTCGGCGACCTGCCGGGCGCCATGATCGGCCGCACGCGGGCCGACGCCCCGGACGTCGACGGCCGGGTGCTGCTCGACACCGACGGGACCGTGGCGATCGGCGACATCGTCGAGGCGCGCGTCACGGCCGCCGACGCCTACGACCTGCACGCGCATGCGCTCCGCGTCGTGCCCTGGCGGCCGGCCGTGCCCACGTGGGGCACGGCACCGCACCGCGAGGGGCCGGCGACGAGCGGGCGCTAGCCCCGGACCGGGCCGCGCTGCAGGGCGATGTTCTCGAAGGCCGCCTCGGGGATCTCCTCGCGACCGCCGGTCCGCTGGGTGATCATCAGCCGCAGCTCGTGCGGGCTGGTGGCCGCGTAGATGGCGTCCTCGAGCGCGATCGTGCGCGCCAGGTAGAGCTCGACCAGGTGCTGGTCGAAGGTCTGCATGCCGCGCAGGTTGTCCTGCATCAGGGCGTCCTTGATCAGCGCCGTCTTCGTCTCGTCCTTGATGTAATCGCGGATGAGCGGCGTGTTCACCAGCACCTCGGTCGCGAGCTGGCGCCCCGGGCCGTCGGCGCGCGGCAGCAGCCGCTGCGACAGGATGCCCAGGAGCGACTCGGCGAGCAGGATGCGAATCTGCGTGCGCTCGTGCGGCGGGAAGAAGTCGATGATGCGGTTGACCGACCGGATCGCGTCGAGCGTGTGCAGGGTCGAGAGCACGAGGTGGCCGGTCTGCGCCGCGGTGAGCGCCGCCTCGACCGTCGCCTTGTCGCGCATCTCGCCGACCATGATGACGTCGGGGTCCTGGCGCATGGCGAACTTGAGCGCGTCGATGAAGTCGCTGGTGTCGAGGCCGATCTCGCGCTGGATGACGAGCGACTGCCGGTTGGTGTGCAGGAACTCGATCGGGTCCTCGATGGTGATCACGTTCTTGGGGTAGCGGCGGTTGATGAAGTCGACCATCGCCGCCAGCGTCGTCGACTTGCCCGAGCCTGTCGGCCCCGTGACCAGGACGAGACCGCGCGGTTGGCTCGCGAAGTCGCTGATCACCGCCGGCGGCAGGCCAAGCGCCTCGAAGCTCGGGATCGCATCGGCCACGACGCGCATGACCATGCCGACGGAGCCGCGCTGGCGGAAGACGTTGCAGCGGAAGCGGGCGACCGCCGGGATGGTGAAGGCGAAGTCGAGCTCGTGCCGGTGGCGGAACAG
>JARGGE010000391.1 GCA_029210865.1 Trueperaceae bacterium | reverse complement strand
CTACCGGGCCCTAGGGGTGGTCGCGCGACCATCGGACGCGGGCCGTCGGCGTGAGGCTCGGGACGCGTGCGCGAGGTGTTGTGTGTGAAACCTCTCATCTGGTACACCTGGCACCAAGCCGCGGTCGCGGGGAGCGCCGGTGCCAGCCGGCCGGAGACGCGTCGCGGTACCCGATCGGGAGGTTCCCTTCTTAAACACGTCGTTCGCTCGCCTGTTCCCCGTCGCCGCCATCGCCGCCGTTCTGGCCGCGTGCGCGGCCCCCACGTCCCCTTCCGCCGACTGGACCACCTGGGAGGACGGCTACGCCGAGTACGCCGCGCTCGCGGCGGCCGAGGGCGAGGTCGGCCTCGCGGCCACCGTCGAGCCCCAGCGCTACATCCTCAGCCAGAACGGCGCGCTGCGCGGCGTCGATCGCGCCGCCGCGCGGCGGGGCGACACCCTTCGCGTGTACCTTCCCGACGCCGGCTTCGCCGTCGTCGAGACGCGCGACCCGGGCGCCTACGCGCGCTTCGCCAACGTGATCGTGCCCGACCGCGTCGTGAACTGGCGCCTGCCGACCGAGCGGGTCGCGATCGATCCCGATGCCGCCAACCCACCGAACTCCGGTGACGACGACGCCTTCTTCGATCGCCAGTGGGGGCACGACGCGGTCAACGCGCCCGAGGCCTGGGCCACGGGGATTCGCGGCCAGGACGTCGTGGTGGCGGTCCTCGACGGCGGGTTCTCGGTGAACCATCCGGACATCGCGAGCAGCATCGTCGGTTCGATGGACTTCACGGGCGAAGGTCTGGAGTACGGACCCAACAGCGAAGACCCCGTTGGCATCTTCAGCCATGGCATGCACGTCGCCGGCACCATCGCGGCCGCGGACAACGGGCTGGGCACGATCGGCGTGGCGCCCGAGGCCAAGCTGCTGTTGCTCAAGGTGCTGCTCAACTACGGGAGCGGCAGCTTCGAGGGCGTCATCGAAGGCATCATCTACGCCGCGGACCATGGCGCCGACATCGCCAACATGAGCCTCGGGGCCGACATCCCTCAGGGCTTGGGTCGGGACGCGGCCGGGGTCGCCGCGCTGCGGGTCGCCATGCAGCGCGCGCTGAACTACGGCACGTGGAAGGGCACCCTGTACATCGCGGCGGCGGGCAACGACGCCCGCGATTTCGACGCGGACCAGAGCACGGTCGTCTTCCCAGCGCAACTCGCGAAGGTGATCGGCGTTTCGGCCACTGGGCCCGCCGGCTGGGGTGCCGATCCGTCCACGAGCCTGGACGAACTCGCCATCTACTCGAACTACGGGCGCAGCGGCATCGACGTCTCGGCGCCAGGGGGCGACTACCGCCTGTTGGTCACCGACCCCGCGCTTGCCTCCTCACCGTGCACGGTCGCTGGGGTCACGCGGCCGTGCTACGTGTGGGACTTCGTGTTCAGCCTCGGCAGTGACTTCGGCGGCAACTGGTACTACTGGTCCGTGGGCACCTCGATGGCGGCGCCGCACGCTGCCGGCATCGCGGCGCTGATCCTCTCCGAGCACGGGGGCTCGGGCAGCATGACCCCCGCGCAGCTGGAGCGCGCCCTCGAAGAGCGCGCCGCGGACCTCGGCCAGCCCGGCAAGGATCCAGTCCATGGCGACGGGGCGGTGCGCTCGGGCTACTGAAGCCCTTTCCCGAGTCCCTGGCAGCGGGGCCGCCGGCGATCGCCGGCGGCTCCGCTGCCGTTCGGACCCCCCGTCCCGACGTCTATCGATCGAATCCGCGCCCGGCCCGCGGCACCCGCCACCACCCGGGCGCGAACACGGCGAAGACGGTGACCACCTCGAGCCGGCCGGCGTACATGCAGAAGGTCAGCAGCCCCTTGGCGACGGGGTGCAGGTCGCCGAAGTTCCCCATGGGGCCCACGGTGGCCAGGCCCGGGCCGATGTTGCCCAGGCAGGCGATCGCCGCCGAGAAGGCCGTCGTGAAGTCCTTGCCCAGCAGCACCAGCGCCACCGTCGTGAACGCGAACAGGGCGACGTAGAGCGTGACGAACGCCGCCACCGAGCGCAGCACGTCCTCGGGCACGACGCGCCCCCCCATCCGCACGGGCAGGACCGCCCGCGGGTGCAGGGTGCGGCGCACCTCGCGCGCGGTGTGCTGCGTCAGGACCAGCCAGCGCGCCACCTTGATCCCGCCGGCCGCCGAGCCGGCGCTGCCGCCGACGAAGGCGAGGACGAGGAGGACCGCTTGGCTGCGCTCGCTCCACAGGGCGAAGTCCGCGGACGCGTACCCGGTCGACGTGAGGATCGAGAGCGCCTGGAACGCGCCGTGGCGCCAGGCGTCGGCCGCGCCGTAGGTGCCGGACAGCAGGAGCGCCAGGGCGATGGAGGCGACCGCGGCGATCGTCAGGTACGTGCGGAGCTCGGTGTCGCGCACCACGGTGCGCCACCGGCCGGTCGCGCCGCGGTAGAGCAGGGCGAAGTTCGCGCCCGCGAACGCCATGCCCGCCACCGCGACCCACGTGGCGGCGGCCCCGAAGGCCTCGAAGCTGCGCCCTGCGGGCGAGAAGCCGCCGGCCGACACGGTGGTGAGGGCGTGGACGATCGCGTCGTACTCGCTCATGCCGGCGAGCGCGTAGCCGATGGCGATCGCCGCGGTCAGGACGCCGTACACGCCCAGGATCGCGGTCGCCGTGTAGCGCAGGCGCGGCGTCAACCGCTCCTCCGTGGGGCCCGGCGCTTCGGCGAAGAAGAGCTGCCGACCGGCGATCGCCAACTGCGGGAACAGGCCCACGAACAGCACGATGATGCCGACGCCGCCCACCCACTGGGTGAAGGCGCGGTAGAGGAACGCGACGGGGCCCACCCGGTCGAAGTCGGTCAGGACCGTCGCGCCGGTG
>JARGGE010000390.1 GCA_029210865.1 Trueperaceae bacterium | reverse complement strand
CCGTCGCGCTTCGCCTGGTCGACCTCGGCGCGGATGTGCTCCTCGGCGACCCCGTCGAAGGTGCGGAAGGGGGAGGCGTCGAGCGCGTCGAGCCGGTCCCAGTCCATGCCGCCGTCGCAGGGCACGCCCGCCATCGACACCACGCGCGCGCAGGCGTCGACGCCCGCCTCGGCGAGGAGCCGCAGCGCCACCGCGCCGGCGGCGACCCGCGACGCCGTCTCGCGGGCCGAGGCGCGTTCGAGCACGTCGCGCAGGTCCTTGTGGCGGTACTTGATGCCGCCGGTCAGGTCGGCGTGGCCGGGGCGCGCCTCGGTGAGCGCGCGCTTGCGCGGCTCGTTGCCGGGCTCGGCGGCCATGATCGGCTCCCAGTTGCGCCAGTCGCGGTTCTCGATCTGCATGGCGACGGGGGCGCCGGTCGTCCGGCCCCCGCGGACCCCGCCCAGGAGGCGGGCGGCGTCGGTCTCGATCACCTGGCGCCGGCCGCGGCCGTAGCCGCCCTGGCGGCGGCGCAGCCACGGGTCGACGTGGTCGGCGGCCACCAGGTCGAGCCCGGCGGGGACGCCGTCGAGCATCACGGTGAGCGCCGGCCCGTGCGACTCGCCGGCCGAGAGGAAACGCAGCGTCTTCATCGGGCCAGGTTAGCACGCGGCCTCGCGCGTGCCGAACGCGTGCTGGACGGGGGTGGCGGCCGCCGCTGGTACCAGCGCGGCGCCCCGCCACACGGACGCGGCCCCGCCCGGCGGGTGCCGGGCGGGGCCGCGAGGTCCCAGGCGGGGGACGGTGGGTCAGTCGAGGATGAGCGCGCTGACGATGATGAGCAGGTCGGTCGCGTCCTCTTCGGTGACGGTGGTGCCGAACAGGTCGCCGATCAGCGGGATGCTGCCGATGATCGGGATGCGCGTGCGGGTGACGTTCAGCGAGCTCTGCAGCAGGCCGCCGAGGAGCAGGGTCTCGCCCGGCTCGACGGTGACCGTCGTGGTGACGGACTGGCTGCTGAGGTTCAGGAAGCTCGGGTCGTTCGTCGTCGACAGCACGTCGTCGACGGAGGCCTCGATCTCGAGCGTGACGCGGCCGTCTGCGGTGATGCGCGGCGTGACGTCGACCTGGACGCCGTAGGGGATGGTGCGCTCGATGTTCTCGTTGGCGCCGGCGATCGTGATGAAGATCTCGCCGCCGGACTGGAGGCTGCCGGTGCCGTTGTTGAGCACGGTGATGTTGCTGTCGTCCACGCGGCGGCTGAGGCCCTGGGTCTCGAGCGCGTCCATCACCGCGAGCACGTTCAGGCTCGAGATCACCTGGGTCGTGTCGAAGATGAAGTTGAGCCCGGTCGCCCCGAGGACGTTGGCCGTGAGGTTGCCGAAGCCCGTCTGCCAGTCGATGCCCAGGTCGATCGCGCTGCGGCGGGTGATCTCCTGGATGCGCACCGAGATGTTCACCTGCGGCTGGGCGGCGTCGAGCTGGGCGATGAGCTCCGCGAGGCGAGCCTGCACGGCCGCGGTCCCGGTGACGATCAGGCTGTTCGTGCGCGCCTCGGCCACCACCGAGAAGCCCTCGACGAGCGTCTCGGCGGCGCCGTCCTCGCCCGTGCCGGCGACGACGCCGGTCTCCTGGAGCGTGGTGGCGAGCTCGGCGGCCGTCGCGTTCGAGAGGAAGTAGGTGCGCTGCTCGAGCGGCACCACGTCGGCCGGGCGGTCGAACTCGGCGAGCACGGTCGCGACGTCGTCCTGCTGCGCCTGCGTGCCGGCGACCACGATGGCGCCGGTGCCGGGCAGGGGGTCGACTTCGATGCCGGCGACGGCGCGGCGCAGCACCGCGACGACCTGCTCGACCTCGTTGTTCACGCGGTAGAAGCGCTGGAGGATCGGTTCCCCGACGTCCTCGGCCGCCGCCGCGGTCGGGGCGCGCAGGCGCGCCAGCGACTCGGTGGTCCCGATGACCACCACGTCGTTCTCCTGCAACAGGTAGTCGAGGTCGTTGAGCGTCAGGATCAGGTGCCAGACCTGCCGGAACGGCTTCGCCTCGCCGATGTCATAGACGATCGTCTTGTCGACGATGTCGTCGACCACCGGGGTCAGGTCGATGGAGCGGGCGAGGGCGGTCAGCATGGCGCTGAGCGACTCGCCGCCCATGCCGGTGGAGAAGGCCACCGGCTGGTCGAACCGCGGGTCCGCGGGGAGTTCGGCCGGCTGCGCCGACGCGACCGCGAACGCCGCCAAGACCACGGACGTGAGGAAGATGCGCACTCGATTCATGATCACCGCCTGAGATCCAAGGTGAGGATTTGCGTGCTGTCGCCGAGCCGCAGCTCGGCCTGCTGCCCGCGGAGGTCCGTGAGCACGATGTCGGTGTTGGGCAGCGTCTGGCCGAGTGCGACGACCAGCGGCGTCGCGTCCCGGTCGGAGCGGAACACGCCGACGCTGATGGGGCCGACGACCGAGCCGGTGAAGGCGTAGTTGCCGTCGCGCAGGAAGCGCGCGAGGCTCGAGGCACCGGCCGCGAGCGGCGGCGGATCGGCGGGCGTCGGCGGGGTGGCGGCCGCGTCCGGGGACGCGACGGCGCCGGGCTGATCGGTGGTCGCGTCGGCCGTCGCCGCAGCGTCGGACGCGAGGCCCGCGGCGCTCGGCGCGCCGAGCGGCTCGGGGTCCACGCTGGCCGGGGTGGACGAGGACGTGGGGTTGCTGGCTACGGGATCGCTGCCGGGCACGGTCGCCTCGACGTCGGGCACCGCGACGGCCACGACCGGCGGCACCTCGACGGGCGCGGCGACCGTCGCCGCCCGCGGCTCGCGGAGCAGGCTGGGCGTCGACGAGAGGACGGTGCCGGTCGGCAGCGGCCGCAGGCCGGCGCTCTCGCCCACGGGGGCAGGAGCGACGG
>JARGGE010000038.1 GCA_029210865.1 Trueperaceae bacterium | reverse complement strand
CGCCCCGTCCGCCTCGTGTTCACCCGCCGCGAATCCAGCCTCTGCAGCGAGACCGTCGTGCTCGACAAGCTGGGCCAGAGCCACGCGCTGCCCGAAGGCGAGACCGTCAACGTCGACTTCACCCCGACGGAAACCGGCGAGATCCCCTTCCAATGCCAGATGGGCATGCTTCACGGAGTCATCGTCGTCACGTCGTGAGCCCTCTCCCTCGGGTGGGGCAACCCGTCCCACCCGAGACCACCCCCGAATGGAGTCGAACATGGACGACGCTCACCGCACCTGCCAGGAACGGTCTGGCGGCCACGACGACTGCCACGTCGAGCCGATCGCACCCACCCCCCACCGCCACGATGACGGGCCCCGCGAGGTCGCCTACCTGACCATTCACGGCATGGGCTGCCCCACCTGTGCGACCCGCGTCCGCAACGCCCTCCTCACCACCCCGGGCGTGATCACCGCCGACGTGCGCCTCGAAGCACGGCACGGCAGAGTGGTCTACGACCCCGCTTACACCAACCCCGAACGGCTCGAGGACGCCGTTGCCGAGATGGGCCGCGCCAGCCGACGCGCCTACCACGCCGTCACGACCACCGTCCGAGTCATCGACCGCCGCAGCGATCGCCACGCGCGATGACGCGCGACGACGCGAACGCCACCACGAAGCGCCCAGCCCACGCGCTGAACCGCTCCCACACAGAACTCGCGATCGACCCGGTCTGCGGGCAGGTCGTCGACCCAACGACCGTCACTTCGCACCGGCGCTACAAAGGAACGACGTATCACTTCTGTTGCCGTGGCTGCCAATCCGCGTTCGACGCTCGTCCGGAGGCCTACCACGCCGGGCGCGGAAACACTCCGTTCGCGTAACGGACGCGGGCAGGTTACGCCAGCGTGCGCTGCCCCCACCCGAGGAGGTCGCCATGATCCGACTCCGCCCGCTCAAGGACCACCGCACGACGGTCACCTTCATGCTGTCCAGCGCGCCCGACGTGAGCCACGTCAGCGTCGTCGGCGACTTCAACGGCTGGGATCCGCACGCTCTGCCCATGAAGCGCCTGAAGGACGGGCGCTTCCAGGCGAGCGTCCGCCTGCCGGCGGACCAGCGCTTCGAGTTCCTCTACCTCGCCAGCGACGGCCGGCACCTGCTCGACGACCGCTGCGACACGTGCCCCAACCCCCACGGCGGGGAGAACAGCGTGCTCCACACATGACGCGCCCAGGCAGCGCGACGCCGTTCGAGACCCGCACGAGCCCGGTGCCCCTCGACCCGCGGCGCGCAGCGTCGAGCTCGACCGGTGCGCCGACGGCGCGCCGGCACCTCGCGAACGACGCCCGGCAGGAGGCGGCGCTCCGCCTGAAGACCGCGCGAGGACACATCGACGCCATCATCCGCATGCTCGAGAGCGACGAGCCGTACTGCATCGACGTGCTCCAGCAACTCAAAGCCGTCACCGGCGCCTTGGCCAAGGTCAACGCCAGCGTGCTCCGATCGCACGTCCGCGAACACGTCACGCGACCAGCCTCGCTGCAGGACGCGGAAGCCCTCGTGGACAAGCTGATGATGGCCCTGCGGTACCACCATGATTAGCGCCGCCACGCCCCCCCGCGCCAGTCCTTCGGCCGACAGGACACGCCGTGCGCGTCGTGGTGCGGCGCCGCGCGCTCGCGCGTAGCTCCGCCCTTCCTCTCGCGCTGCTAGCGCGCCAGCCGCTTCGTCTTCCGCGCTGCTGCGAGTCCGAAGACGCGATCCTTGCCGTGGTCGCCACGGTCCGCGCCACTGACCAGCCGCCGCCCCACGTCGAGCGCGCCCCGTTCGCGTGCACACGGCCCTACCTAGATTAGATGGAACGACTTTGGAGGAGGAGACCGACGATGCCACGATCCCCACGCAGGCTCACGACCCTCGCGCTCGTCCTGGCGATGTTCCTCAGCGCCACCGCCGGCCTCGCCCACGGTGGCGAGGAAGGAGAAGTCGACGCCCTCGATCTGGCGACCCAGGCCGTCGCGTTCCTGAGGGCCGAACCGCCGGACCCGACCTCGGCGGCCGACCGGATCGAGGACGCCCTGATGGCCGAGGCGGCCCCCGACGACGTCGATCTGCGGCTGGTCGAGGCCGCCGGCATCGCGCTCGAACGAGGCGCGGAGGGCGAAGCGATCCAGTTGCTCGAGCGAGCCGCCGGCATCGAAGGCGAACCGCTCGGGCCGGTCGTGACCGTCACCATCACGCCGGGCACGTACGTCGTCTTGGTGGTGGCCGCGCTCCTCGTCGGTCTCGGCGCGTTCGGGCTCGGGGCGCGCCGCGGTCGCCGTGTTCAGCCGGCCGCAGCCACGGGAGCGGCTCATGGCTGAGCGAAGCGGCGCGGCTCCCGGCCGCGGCTTCTGGCGCGCCATCGACGAACGCGTCGGCATCAGCGGCCTGAAGTACCACGTGCCCGATCACGCCCAAGGGCTCGGCTACTCGCTCGGGGCGATCACCCTGGTCTCCTACCTCGTGCTGGTCGTGACCGGCATCTGGATGGGGCAGTTCTACAACCCCATACCCGATGAAGCGCGCGCGTCCCTACGCTACCTCCTCACCAGCGCGCCCGCCGGACTCTTCGCCCGCAACCTCCACTACTGGGCCGCCAACGCCATGCTCCTGACCGCGTTGCTGCACATGCTCCGGGTGCAGTACACCGGCGCGTTCAAGCGGCCGCGCGAAGCGAACTGGCTCGTCGGTATCGGGCTGCTCGCGCTGACGATCGGCCTGGTCTTCACCGGGAGCGTTTTGAAGTGGGACCAGGAAGCCGTCGAAGGGATCGCGCACAACGTCGAGATCGCCAACCTGCTCGGCGGCGTCGGCGTGTGGTTCTCGCCCTCGTTCAGCGGCAGCATCCCGATCCTCACGCGCCTCTACATCGCTCACGTGTCGATCCTGCCGATCCTGCTCGCGGCCCTGTTCGCGATTCACGCGCTGTTGGTCAAGCAACACGGCCTCGCTCCCAACGCGCTGGCCGGGCGCGACGCGACGACGCGCGCGACCGCGGGCGAGCCCAGCCGCGGAACCTTCTTGGGGCACCTGGGGGTGGCCGGCCTGTACAGCCTCATCGGCTTGGGGCTGCTGGTGTTCCTCGCCGTCACCGTTCCGGCCCAGCTCGGGCCGGCACCGGTCGAAGGGATCGAGCTCACCAAGCCGTGGTGGATGTTCCTGCCCGTGTTCGCCGTCGAGAACGCCATCGGCCTGGGCGGTTTGCTGTGGGCGTCCGTGGCGATCTTCCTGGCCCTCGCTCTGGTTCCCCTGCTCGACCGCTCGTCGTACCTCCACCCGGCGCGCCGGCGCGCGATCCTGTTGATCTACCTGGTGTTCGCCATCGTCATCGTGGGGCTCGGCATCTACGCCAAGGTCGCGCCCGGCGCCGACCACCTCGGAATGGGAGGCTGACGTGCGAGGCAACCTTCGAGGCAACGTTCGACTCACCACCGCCTCTTGGCTGTTCATCGCGGCCGCTACGGTATCGGGCGGAACCTTGGGGCGGTACCTCGCCGCGCTGGCCACCGGCCGCGGTACGGTGACGTCCTTCGCGCTGATCCCGGTTCTGGCCGGCGTCTTCGTGTTCAGTACCATCGTCCTCGTGCGGATGGTGCGAGCGACGAGCTCGGCGCTCGCCGCCGCACGCGCTCGAAGACCTTCGGGCAGCCCGTGAACGCCGTGCCCCGAGCGACGGAGCCCGCGGGCGGCCTGGCGAGGCCGCCGGTCAAGTGCTGACGACCGTTCGAGGAGGCCGCATGCAGCTTTCGCACCTGACCCCCGATACCCCACGGCGCCCCGTCCGCGTCAGTCCCGACGAACGCGTCGAGATGGTCCTGGCCACCTCGCCGGTGGGTGCGCACCAGTCGGTTTGGATCGATTACCGCGTGCAGGCGCCGCGGCACGGCACGACGACCCATGCCGACCCGAGCGACGACAGCACGGTCGGGCGACGCGTTCCGGGGCGCTGGACCCACAACGAGGGCGACACGAGCTACTGGCAGGCCTTCCTGGGCCCGTTCCCTAGGGGCGCACGCGTCACGTACGAGCCCTGGGCGACGGCCCCGGAGGGCGACGCCCAGGCACCGCCAGCGTCGTTCCGCGTCGGCACCAGGCTGCACGTCGCGCTGTTGTGGCACCAGCACCAACCGCTGTACCGCGACCCGGATCAACCGATCGGCCGCGGCTCCTACCGCCAGCCGTGGGTCCGCCTGCACGGCATCCGGGACTACTACGCCATGGCGCACCTGGTCGCCGAGCATCCGGCCGTCCACCTCACCATCAACCTCACGCCCGTGCTCTTGGAGCAGCTCGACGACTACCTCGAGCGGGGTGCCACCGATCGTGCGCTCGACCTGACCCTCGCACGGGCCGAGGACCTCGACGACGCCGCCACGGGCGAGATCCTCTCGACCTTCTTCGACGCCGACTGGCACCAGCAGATCTACCCGTACGACCGCTACCACGCGCTCCTCGACATGAGGCAAGCGGGGCGTCCGTTCCGGGCGCAGGACGTGCGCGACCTGCAGATGTGGTTCAACCTCGCCTGGTTCGCGCCGGAGTTCCACGAAGGCACCGTCGAGCTTCCGGGCGGCGCCACGGCGTCCGTGCGCGATCTCGTCCTCCAGGGACGCGACTACCGCCACGAGCAGCTCCAAGCGATGATGGACGAGCAGTACAAGGTCCTTCGCGCGATCGTCCCGATCCACCGACGGCTCCAGGACGCGGGCCAGATCGAAGTCTCGACCACGCCCTACCACCACCCGATCCTGCCGCTCCTGATCGACACCGACCGAGCGACGATCGACCGGCCCGGAACGGAGCACCCTCCACGATTCGCCTACCCCGAGGACGCCCGGGCACAAACCGCCGCCGCGATCGAGGCGTACCAACGCCGGTTCGGCCGGCGCCCGCGCGGCATGTGGCCCGCCGAAGGCGCCGTCAGCGAGGACGCCGCCACCATCTTCGCAGAGGCGCGCGTGCGCTGGATCGCGTCCGACCAGGGCGTGCTGCAACGAAGCGGACGCTGGGGCTACCGCAGCGACGACCCGAACGTCCTCTGCCGACCCTACCGAGTCGTCACCGCCGCCGGCGACGTGAGCATCTTCTTTCGCGACACCGCGCTGTCCAACGACATCGGCTTCCACTACCAAAGCTACGGCGACGCGTGGGCCGCCGCCCAAGACTTCCTGCGGCAGGTTCGCGAGCGCGTCGCGCACCGCATCGACGACCCCGACCACGAGCGGGTGTTGACCATCGCCCTCGACGGTGAGAACGCGTGGGGGGCGTACCGCGAGGCCGCTCGGCCGTTCCTGCACGCGCTCTACACGGCCCTCGAGCAGGCGGACGATCTCGCCACGGTGACGTTCAGCGAATGCCTCGACGGAGCGCCCGACCGCGTCCTGGATGGCCACCCCAGCGACGTCCAAGCCCGCGTCCACGACCTGTTCACCGGCTCGTGGATCGACGAACCCGGATCCGCGCCCGGCGTGGACCTTGGCACTTGGATCGGCGAGAACGAGGAGAACCGAGCATGGCGCCTGCTCGGCGACGCCCGCCGCGCGTTGGTGGTCGCGGACGTGACGCCGCGCTCCCATCCCGACGCCTATCGGGCCCTGTACGCCGCGGAAGGCAGCGACTGGTTCTGGTGGCTCGGCGACACCCAGGACTCGGGGCACGACGCCGACTTCGACGCGCTGTTCCGTGGCCATCTCGTCCGCGCCTACCGCGAGGCGGGGCTCACGCCACCGGACGCGCTCCGAACGGTCCTCACCCCCGAGACGCTCGTGTGGACCTTCGCGGGCCCCGTACGATCCCTCCCGATCGGCGTGCGGCTCACGGTCCGCACGAACTGTCCGGGAGGCCTGCGTTGGCGCTTCGCGGAAGGTCCAACGTCTACCACCATGCTCACGCCGGTCGGCGGCGCCATGGCCGGCGTCCGCCACCACGACGCGCCGCTCGGCCCGTTCGAAGAGCCGGGGCGCCTCGCGTTCACGTTCCTGTGCGGCCACGACGACTGCCCCCGCTCGGCAGCTTGCTGCCGGCCCGAAGAGCGGGTCGTGATGGTGACGCCACAGCCAGACTGAACGCGCAGCGACGCGATCCGGAAGGGAGGAGCCCGATGCCACCAGACCGCCCGAACGCAGCGCGGCCGAACACCCAGAGGCCGGACGACGGCAGCGTCCCGCCACGGGGCGCGCGCCCCTTCACGCTGGTGCTCGCGGGCGGGGCGCGGACGCACGGGGACTCGCACACGCCAGCGTGCTCGTGGGCCTCGCGCGCCATGGGCTCCACCCGACGGCGCTGGTCGGGGTGTCGATGGGCGCCATCGTCGCTACGACGTACGCACTCGACCCGCACTGGCTCGCGGACCTTCGCGACATCGACGCACGAAACCTCCCCCGACCGACGCTGGCGAGCGCCGACGACGGTGCCGACCCGATCCGCGCCGTTATCGACCTCCAACGGCTCCTCGGACCCCTCGTCCTCGGCCAAGGCGTGAGCGCACGCTCGCACGAGCGCGTCATGGGGGTGTTGGAACGCCTGACGCGAGGCCAGCACCTCGAGGCCTGTCGTCCCCGCGTGACGGTGGTCGCGACCGACCTGCGCTCCGGGGAGCGCGTGGCGCTACGGCACGGCCCAGCAGCGCGCGCGGCCTACGCAAGCGCCGCACTCGCCGGCGTGTTCCCGCCCCTCGAGCACGACGGGTACCTCCTCGCCGACGGAGGCTACGCCGATCTCGCCCCCATCGACCTCGCCCGCGACGAAGGCGGAACCGCCGTCATCGCCGTGGACCCGTACCAGGACGCGACCGTGCGCGACCCCCGCACAGGGCTCGAAGTCATGCTCCGCGCGATGGAGATCTGTCACCACCAACACACGGCACTGCGACTCCGAAGCGCCGACCTGGTCCTGCGCCCGACGTTTCCGATGCCGATCGGCACGCTCGACTTCCGCCAAGCCGACACCGCCGTGACCGCCGGCATGCGCATCGTCGAGGAGTCCCGCGCAGCCCTTCACGATCTCTTGGGCCGACCGACGACCGACCCTGCCGACGCGTCGCACGCCCCGACATGAAGCCCGAGCCGCGGATGATGCGGGGCGTGCTCGCCGGGACCACGATCAGCGGCGGGTCCAAGCCCGGTCGCCTTGGTTGCCACGCCCCCAGTCCCGCGGCGACATCGACGCCAGCCCCCTCGAGCTCGCCGTCGACGGCCCAAGCGGCCCGCCGCGCCCCGGCGGTGGGCATGGGGCCGACGATCGACGCCAGCCGCGAAACCGCGCTCGGGGCCTTCGCCGAGTCCCTCGACCAGCTGCTGGGCAACGTGAAGATCCGCCGCGCATTGGCGGGCGACGCGCACACACCGCCTGCCGTGCTCGAGTTCATCGCGCGTGACGTCGACGACGAGGTGCGCATCGCGCTATTGCGGAACCCCTCCACGCCCCCAGCCACTATCTTCGCACTCGCGCGCGACGCTCGCCTCGCTCCGGCCCTGGCGACGAATCCCGCCGCGCCCCCCGTGCTTCTCGCGGCGTTGGCCCGACATTGGGACGCCGGCGTGCGAAGGCGACTCGCGCTGAATCCCCGTACGCCACGCTCCACCCTGGCGCCGCAGGACACGATGCCCGCCCATCGGACCCGCGGCCACATGCCGCGAGCGCGCTGACGCCCTGTCGGCGCCCGTCGCACCGTGCCGGATCGCCCTTGCTACGCTGCACCGTCCGACCGCCCGGCGTGGCGACGCCGCGCCCGCATCGGTGTCGCCGACGAGCCCGGGCGCAGCGATCGCGACGCGGAACGATGCGCCACGAAAGGCACATGATGAAGCAGTTCGCCGTCTTCGCCGCCCTCGCGCTGGGCATGGCATTCTTCGGCACCGGCACCCCGACGGCGAAGGTCGTCACGTCCGGGTTTCCGCTCCTGCTGGCCCCGTTCCTGCGACTGCTTCTCGCGGCCGTCCTGACCACCCCCCTGCTGGTCGTGTTTCGCGCCGAGGTTCGGCGAATCGGCCGTCGCGACTGGCTCCTCGTCGTCGGAATCGGATCCGTTGGTCTCGTCGCGTTCAGTCTGTTCCTCATGACCGGGATGGGAATGGTGAACGGCGTGGTCGGCGCGATGGTCATGAGCACCAGTCCCGCCGCCGTCGCCCTCGGCGCCGCCTGGTTCCTCGGCGACGACCTCGGCCCCCGCAAGGTCGCCGCCGTCGTCCTGTCGGTCGCAGGCGTGGTGATCATCAACCTCGCGGGCGAGTCGTTCCAGGCGAGCGGTGGCTGGACGCTGGTCCTCGGAGCGCTGCTCGTCTTCGGGGCCGTCGCCAGCTCGACCGCCTACTCGCTGTTCGCGAAGCAGGCCTCACGAGAGGTGCGGCCCACCCTCCTCATCCCGCTCGCCGCGTGGGTCGCCGTCATCGTCCTGGCCGTGCCCGCCAGCGTGCAGGCGATCCGCTTCGACTTCGCGACCCCGTCGCTGGAGCAATGGCTCGCCTTGGCGTGGTGGGGCGTGGGACCGTTCGGGATCGGGACGCTCCTCTGGTTCGTGGGCCTCAAGTACGTGCAGGCGAGCACGGCATCCGGTTTCATGGGCGCCATGCCCGCCAGTGGCCTGCTGGTGTCGTACGTATGGCTGGGCGACCGGTTCTACTGGATCCACCTCGTCGGCTTCGGCTTCATCGTCGCGGCGATCGCGCTCGTGGCCTGGGCTCACCGACGCAGCGAAACACGAGACGAGTCCGCCGGTCGCGAGTTCCGAGGCTGCCACGCGCACCCGGGCTGACGCACCGGTCGCGCTTCACGCCCGCTTGATGATTCTTCGCTACCGTTGTCGAGCCTGACGTAAGGAGACGCGCGTGGACCCCATCCTCGTCCAGATCGGCCCGATCGCCATTCGTTGGTACGGCGTGCTCATCGCACTTGGCGTCGTCGCGGGTGGCGCTTGGGGCGTGCGCGAAGCGCGCCGTCGGGGCTTGGATCCTGACGCCCTGCTCGACATGGCTCCATGGCTCGTGCTGGGCGCCCTCGTCGGCGCCCGCCTCGTGTTCGTCGCTACGAGCCCGGGCGCGGTGTTCGGTCCGGGCTCGACGCCACTCGACGCCCTCGCCATCTGGAAAGGCGGCGCCAGCATTCACGGGGGCGTCCTCGGCGTCGTCGTCGCCACGTGGCTCTACGCCCGAGCCAAACGCCTGAACATGTGGGCGTACCTGGACCTCATGACGCCCGCTGGAGCCATCGGAATCATCGGCGGTCGACTGGGCAACATCATGAATGGAAGCGACACCACCGGTCGGCTCACGCGCTGGCCCATCGGCGTCACGTGGCCTGAGCCCGGCCAAGATACGTTCGGCGCGTTCGGCCGGGTCGTGTTCGGAGACGACCTGTGGAGTGGCTACCGGGGCATCTGCAATCTCGGCGCCGACGTAGCCCTCGCGCAGTGCACGCAACTCGGTGGCGACATCGTGCGTGGCCCGGTCCACTTCACGCAGTTCTACGGCGTGCTGGTCGGCGTGCTTCTCATCCCGATCGTCTGGTGGGCCTTCCGGCGCTCCATGCGCCCCGGTTTCGCGTTCTGGCACTTCGTCCTCTGGTACTCCGTGATCCGCTCCGTCATCGAGGAGCCGTTCCGAGACAACCCACTCCCCGTCAGACTCTTCGTGTCCGATGGCATCGACGGCGTCGGCGTGGGCCTCTTCACCTTGACGCAGATCGTCAGCCTCGCCCTCGCCATCCTCGCCATCGCGATGCTGGCGCGCATCGCCGGGTCGCGGGACCCTTCGGCCCTCGACCGCCCCCAATCGTGATCGGACGCCGCCCGCCTCGCGGCGCGGCGTCACCTCCCGGAAGGAGACAGCCTGATGCCACGCACCACGCACGGCACCCACTACCCCGAACCGAGGATCACCCAGTTCCTCTTCGCCTCCAGGGCGATGGCGCCGCTATGGACCATCGTCCGTATCTACCTGGGCTGGAAGTGGCTCACGTCCGGCTGGGGCAAGGTGACCGGCGGCGGCTGGATCGGTGCTGAGGCCGGGGAAGCGGTTCGGGGCTTCCTGAACCGTGCGCTCGAGCTCTCCGTTGGCGAGCGGCCGGCGGTGACCGGCTGGTACGCCTGGCTGATCGAGAACGTGTTCCTGCCGAACGCCGCGGTGATGAGCCACTTCGTCGCCTTCGGCGAGCTGCTCGTCGGCATCGCCCTGATCGCGGGCTTCCTGACCGGAGCCAGCGCCTTCGTCGGCGGCCTGATGAGCGCCGCGTTCCTGCTTGCCGGCACCGTGTCGAGCAATCCGGTCATGTTCATCCTCGCCACCTGGCTCGTCCTCGCGTGGCGCGTAGCCGGCTACTACGGCCTCGATTACTGGGTCCTGCCGATGATCGGAGCTCCGCGTGGGGGGTTCGGCTCCTGGAAGCCGGCGGGCGAGGTACGCGAGCCCGAACCCCACGGTCAGGATTGACGACCACTCCCTGAACCCGTTCCAACCGCGGCCCGCTCCAGCCCTCACGGCGCGAGCGGGCTGCTCCGTTCGCTCGGCGCAGCATCCGGGCCGGCGTGCCGAACCGAGCGCTCCGCCACGCGGCCAAGACGCGGCCTTGACGCTGCCTTCACACCCGTGCGGCATACTCCGCTTGATACCCCATGAGGGTATGCGTCCACGTTCGATTCAAGGAGTCGCCATGCCCGAACTGACCGGTACGTCCCACGACGATTTCGCGACCACGCACGCGCGCCTCACCGCAGCGCTGGTGGAGCAAGGCTTCGGTGTCCTGACCTGCATCGACCTGCGCGCGACGCTGCACGAGAAGCTCGGGGTCGAGCACGAGGCGCACGAGATCCTGGGCGTCTGCAACCCGCAGCTTGCGTATCAGGCCCTGACGATCGATCCCGATGTCGCGCTGCTCCTTCCGTGCTCCGTCACGCTGCGCGACGTCGGCGGCGCGACGGAAGTGCGCGTCCTCGATCCCGAGCGAGCGTTCACGCTCGCGGCGCCCGCCACGCGAAGCGCGCTCGAGCCGCTCGCCCGCGAGGTCCGGTCTCGACTCGAGGCGGTCCTGACGGCGACGGTGCCGGATCGAGTCGCGACATGATGGGTTTCGGGCTCGGTATGGGAGGAGGTGCAAGCATGGGCATCCTGTTGATCCTGGGTCTGGTCGCCGTCGTCGTCTGGTTCGCGCGCAGCGGCGACCTGGCGCGTTGGGTTGGTCAGCGCGGTGGGCCGACGGTCGATCCGGCGCTCGAGACGCTGCGGCGTCGCTACGCGCTCGGCGAGATCGACGCCGACGAGTTCGCGCGCCGCAAGGCAGACTTGGCGTGAGGTCGCGGCCGCGCTCGTCGGTCGCGGCGGTGCGGTTGATCCCGCGTGCTCCCAGTGCAGCGGATCACGGCTGCGAGATGCGGATCTCTTGAGGGTCGGCTGGGAGTCCGCAGCTCGGCTCTGCGCGCGCGTCGCCGGTCCGTTCACGGTCGAGAGCCTCTCGCCCCACCGCATGGTGGGCGCCGACGACCCGCACAAGGCGCTCAAGACCACCCTCAAGGCCGAGATCGACGAGGAAGCATGGGCCTCGCTGCGCAGCGCCGTCTCGCGACCGTTCCCCAAGCCGGGCACCGGCCGGATCGCGGTCAAGGCGATCAACCACTTGGGGGACGAGGTGATGAAGGTGTTTCGGGTGTGAGCGCTGACGGGACTTCGTTGTGTTTATGTCTACTTATCACGACTTGGCGACATAAACGTCTATAAATCGTTATAGTCGACGGACGAAGCGAGGGCTCGAGTGGATCCGATCAAGAACCCGTTCTCACCAGGAGCCGGCACGCGACCGCCGGAGTTGGTCGGACGCGACGCGATCCTCGAGCAGGCCGAGATCCTGTTGGCGCGGCTCCACGAGGGACGGCCTGAGAGGAGCATGTTGCTCACGGGCCTCCGTGGCGTGGGGAAGACGGTCCTCCTGAACGAAATCGAACACCGTGCCCGGGGACGTGGGCACCGCACGGTCCTCGTCGAGGCCTCCGACGGGACGTCGCTCGCAGCGCTCACCGCCCCTCGGATGCGCCGACTGCTCTTCGAACTCGACCGGCTCGCCGGCACCGGCAACGCAGTGCGGCGAGCGATGGCTGTCCTGGGCAGTTTCGTACGGACCATCCGGTTCGATGCGGGAGGGGTCGGTTTCGGCATCGACATCGAACCGGAACTAGTGTCATGTCACACGTGTTCTGTCGGTCTGGGGTGGTAGTTTTCTCCTGACGATCATTGCGTTAGGAGGATGGTGTGGCGAACCGGTATCGAGTCACGTTGGTTGCGGAGGAACGTTCGGAGTTGGAGGCGATCACGCGGAAGGGCTCGCATCAATCGCAGAAGGTGATCAACGCCTTGATCCTGTTGAACTGCGATGAGGGCGAAAGGAGCGAGCAGCGGCTAAGGAGCGAGGATGTTGCCAGCGTGCTGCACGTCAGCACCAAGAAGATCGAGCGGGTGAAGAAGCGGTTCGTGGAGGAGGGCCTGGAGGTGGCTCTGGGAGGTCGTCAGGGACAGCGGGCGTACGAGCGGAAGGCTGACGGTGAGTTCGAGGCGCACCTGGTCGCGCTCTCCTGCAGTGAGCCGCCTGAAGGTTACTCACAGTGGTCGTTGAGGCTGTTGGCCGACCGGGCAGTGGAACTGGAGTACATCGATAGCGTGTCGTACGAAACGGTGCGCCGGGTGCTAAAAAAAACG
>JARGGE010000389.1 GCA_029210865.1 Trueperaceae bacterium | reverse complement strand
CGACGACACCGAACGGCTCGAGCACCGAGATCCCGTCGCGCCCGCGCAACGATCCGCCGCGGCCACCACGAAAGCCCAGACGCGCACGCTCCCCGATGGCACGCCCACCAGAACCTTCAAGACGGTCCTCGACGACCTCGCGACCATCACCCGCAACACCTGCACCCACGCAGACTCCGGCGCGACGTTCCCGATGACGACCACCCCCAACCCCCACCAACAGAAGGCACTGGACCTGCTGCGCGACATCACCGTGTAGACATCACCGCGCACCCACAACAACCCAGTACCCCCGTCAGGGACGGGGGTACTCCACACTCACCATATGGAACTTCGGCCTAGGGCGCACAAGCGTCCTTGCCGAAAGGAGTTCCATCAGCATGAAACGCTTCCTGCTCGTCCTCGCCACCGCCCTCCTCGCCTCCGGTGCCTTCGCCCAGACCGCCACCGACCAGTTCGGCACCATCATCAACGAAGCCTCCCAGCAGGGCTGGCTCCAGATCAACGTCGAGAACGCCGCGAACTTCATCTTCGAGGTCGAGCCCTTCCTGCTCGACGTGCGCAGCGAAGAAGAGTTCGCCGCCGGTCACCTCGAAGGCGCCGTCCTGGTTCCCGTCACGCAGCTGTCCGAGCGCCTGAGCGAGCTTCCCGAGGACCTGAGCACCCCGATGATCGTTTACTGCGCCGCCGGCACCCGCGGCAACTTCGCCCTCGCGCTGCTCAAGCTCGCCGGCTACGAAAACGTCCGCAACATGTCCGGCGGCTTCAACGGCTGGAAGACGGCCGGCTTCCCGTACACCGAGTGACCTGACCGCACGCTCAAGCCTTGGCGACCCCCGCGCGATGCGCGGGGGTCGCCGTCGTCTGGATGGTCGGTGCGGATCGTCCGGCGGGGGTCGCCGTCAGGCCGGCTCGGTGAGGGCCTGCGCGTACCGAGTGCGCCACGCGTCGACGTTCACGCCCTTCGCCAGCAGCCAGCCCATGAGCAGGAGCTCGCCCACGAAGGTGAACTCGCTGAGGACGAAGCCCACGTTCGGCGCCAGGGTCGCGATCAGCACGTCCACCAGGTAGCCGACGCCTGCGAGCGCCACCAGCCAGCCGGCCACCTCGGGGACGAAGCCCGAGCGCACGATGAGGGCGCCGAGCGGCAGCAGCCGCAGCCCGAAGAAGACCAGCGCCACGACGCCGTACCCGAAGCCGTGGAGGTCGAGGAACAGGCTGGCGAGGGCCTCGCGCTGCGCCGGCTCGAAGGCCGCCGTCCAGGCACCGCCGTCGAGCACGAACAGGGCCGCCCCCTGCTTGACCAGGTTGAGGGCCGTGAGGCCGACCGCGAGCAGGACGAGGACGACCATCAGGACCGCCCGGCGGCGGTGGACGACCTTGAACAGGTCGAAGAGCGCGAGAACGAGGAACACGAAGACGACCTGGCCCAGGAGCTCCGCGACGATCCCGAGGCGGAACAGCCCGGCGTTGTCGAGCAGCTTCTGGGCGGTGGCCGCGGCCTCGCCCGGGACGATCAGGCGCTGGCGGACGCCGAACTCGGCGAAGGCACCGCAGATCGCGAGGATCAGGTAGCAGACGCCGGCCAGCCGGGCGGTGGCGGCGATCGAGAGGGTGCGGAAGGGCTTGGTCATGGGGGTCCTCCTGAAGGGGTCGATGGGGTCCCCGCAAGGTGCGGAATCCGACGTCGACGACCCTAGGAGCAGACGTGGGGAGCCCGCATCCCCAAGCCTGGTGGCGGTCAGGTCAGGTCGAGCTCGTCCGCCCGCGCGACGGCCTCGCGGCGGCCGTGCACGTCGAGCTTCGCGTAGATGCTCTTGGTGTGGGAGCGCAGCGTGTGCACCGACATCCCCAGCTCGCGCGCGACCTGCGGGCCGGTCAGGGCGCTGCGCAGCAGCCGCAGCACGTCGCGCTCGCGGTCGCTCAGCGGCTCGACGGGGTCGCGGCGCACCCGGGGGCGTCCCCCGTCGTCGCGCAGGTCGTCCAACAGCCGCCGCACGAAGGCGCGCGGTGCCCCCTGGCGGGCCGCCACGTGGAGCGCCGCGCGGCCCCGCCGTCCGCTCGCTCCGCCTCGGCCCGCAGCGCGTCGGCGAACGGCGCATGGAACCGGTACCAGCGGCGCTCGTCGTCGAGGGGCACGAGGAACAGGTGCGCGCGCTCGAGGTGGGCGAGCATGGCCGTGCCGTCGTCGTCGCCGGTCAGCGCGTCGCAGAGCGGCCCGCACAGGCGATCGAGCACGGAGACCGCCAGCAGGAACGCCCGCACGCGCTCCGGCTGGCGCGCCAACACCTCGTGGGTCAGGTAGTCGACCACGTACCGGTGGCCCCCGGCGAAGGAGCGCACGAACGCGGCGGCGTCCTCGCGGCCGTGGAGCGACAGCGCCGCGAGCTGCAGACCGGCCACCCAGCCCTCCGTGCGCACGTGCAGCTCCTGCGCGTCCGCCGCCGTCACCGCGAGCCCCATCGATCCGGTGAGGAAGCTCGTGGCCTCGTCGGCATCGAAGCGCAGGTCTTCGGCGCGGAGCTCGAGGACCTGGCTGCGCGCCCGCATCCGTGCGATCGGCAGGTCCGGCTCGGTCCGCGTCGTGACGACCACGTGCAGCCGGGGCGGCGCGTGCTCGACGAGGAGGGCCGTCAGCGCCCGGACGCCCTCGACGTCCACCAGGTGGTAGTCGTCGAGCACGAGCGCGATGGGGTCGCTGCCCGCGGCCGGTTCGTTGACGAGGCTGGTGGCGGCGTCGATCGGCGCGGCCAGATCCCTGAAATGCTCAGCATCCACGTGCGCCCGCCGGAGGTCGAAGACCGGCTGATGCCAGGCCATTGGGAGGGCGACCTGATCAAGGGCAAGGCCAATGCCTCGGCGGTGGGCACCTTGGT
>JARGGE010000388.1 GCA_029210865.1 Trueperaceae bacterium | reverse complement strand
GGACGGCGTCGCACGCGAAGGTCCGCTCCGTGCCCGGCACCGGCCGGAAGCGCTCGTCGACGCGCGCGATCGTCACGGCGGCGACGCGGCCGTCGTCGGCGGCGTCCGGACCGTCGGACGCCGCGTCGTCCGCCCCGTCGGTCGCCGCGGCGTCCGCCCGCCCGTGCGCCGCGAGCACCGTGTGCGAGGTGAAGATCGGGACGCCCAGGCGCGCGAGCTTGTCGCGGTGGACGCGGTAACCGCCGCACTCGGGCGCCGCCTCGGCGAGCCCGACCACCGCCACGCCCGCTTGCAGCGCGTGGTACGCGGTGATCAGGCCGACGTTGCCGCCCCCGATCACGAAGAGGCGGTCGGCGACGCGCACCAGGTCGCGGTTGAGGAGCGTCTGGAAGGCGCCCGCCCCGAGCACGCCGGGGCGCGTGTTCCCCGGGAAGGGCAGCGCGCGCTCGCGCGAGCCGGTCGCGACCAGCAGCACCTGCGGCCGCACGAGCACGTAGCTGGTGCCGCCCCGCCACACGCCCACCCAGCCGTCGGCGAAGGCGGCGAGCGCCGTCGAGGACGGCCACACCTCGGTGGTGTCGAACGCCAGCGCCTCGCTGGCCAGCTGCTCCCCGATGTGCGTGCCGCGCGTGCCGGCGTGGACCGCCTCGACCGAGCCGAAGAAGCGGTGCGTCTACAGGACGAGCTTGCCGCCCAGGCGGTCCTTGTCGTCGAGGAGCAGGACGGGGACGCCGTGCGCGCCGAGCTCCGCCGCCGCCGCGAGCCCCGCGGGGCCGCCACCGACGATCAGGACGGGCACCTCGCGGCGCTCCACCTCGCCGAGGGTCGGCCGCGCGCCGTCCGCCGGCAGCGGTGGCAGGCCGTCGAGCGGGCGCACGTCCATCCCCGCGACCACCGGCGTGGCGCAGGCCTTGACCGGGCGTCCGTCGGCCAAGACCAGGCACTGTGCGCACTGGCCGTTGGCGCACCAGAGGCCCTGGGGGCTGCCGTACTTGGGGTGGTGGCCGAAGACGCGCACGCCGTGCGCCATGACCGCCGAGGCGATGGGCTCGCCGGCCTTCGCCGTGCTCGGGCAGCCGTCCCAGGTGAACGGCACGTCGGCGCGCGGCGCGACCGGCAGGATCGGGTGCTGCATCAAGCGGCTCGTCGCCATGACCCCTCCGCGGTTCGGGCTCCGTGGCCTCCAGGGTAGGGGGCCGGCGCCGGGACGCGGCGGAAGGGCGGCGGTGCGCACGATCCCCCCGGACCGAGGCACCGGCGCAGGGGTTGCAGACCCACACCTGACTTTCGTACCGTAACTCGTGCGCCACGGTTTGCGGCGCTACACTTTCGTTTCATAAGTCCGGCCCCGCGGCCGGCGCCAGGAGCCCACGATGCAGGCCACCGTTCCCACCACCACCGACGCCCGGCCCCGACCGGTCCAGCCGCTCCCGCCGACGCCACCGACGCATCCCGCCCACGCCGCGGCGCTCGGCGTCCTCGCCGCCATCGACCGCCACGAGGCCTACCGCGCCGACTGCGTCGGCCTCGTGCCCACCGAGAACCGCATGAGCCCGATGGCGCGCCGCGCCCAGGACGCCGACCTCGCCCACCGCTACTTGTTCCAGAACCCCCAGTGGCGCTACGTGGGCGGCAAGCACCTGGCCGAGGTCGAGGCCGCCGCTCAGGCGCTCGCCCGCGAGGTCCTCGGCGCCGCGCACGTCAACGTGCGCCCGCTGTCGGGCGAGAACTGCACGAACGTCGTCATCCACGCGCTGGTCGAACCGGGCGACACCTTCTACCACCTGCGCATGGAGGACGGTGGGCATTTCGCCGCCGCCAGCGTCGCCGATCGCATCACCGATCGCCGCCGCTTCCTCCCCTACGACGCCGCGCGCGCGACCCTCGACCTGGAGGGTTGCGCGCGCGCCTTCGCCGAGACCCCGCCCGACGTCATCTACCTCGACGCCTCGATGGTGCTCTTCGCCCACCCGCTGCGCGAGCTGCGAGCGCTGGCTGGCCCCGACGCGATCATCGTCTACGACGCCTCACAGGTGCTCGGGCTGATCGCGGGCGGCGCCTTCCAGGACCCGCTGCGCGAGGGAGCCGACGTGCTGTCGGGCAGCACCCACAAGTCGCTGCCCGGCCCGCAGAAGGGCTTGATCGCCACGAACCGCGCCGACCTGATGGCGCGCGTCGAGGCGACGATCTTCCCGGGCCACGTCTCGAACTTCCACCTCCACCACGTCGCGTCCCTCGCGGTGACGCTCGCCGAAGCGCAGGCGTTCGGCGCCGACTACGCGCGCCAGACGATCGCGAACGCCCGCGCGCTGGGGGGCGCGCTGCGGGCGCGGGGGCTGGCGGTCCAGGGCGGCGACGCGATCACGGCGTCGCACCAGGTGTGGCTCGACGTCCGCGGCCACGGCGGCGCGGATGCGGCGGTCGAGCGGCTCCACACCGCCAACCTGATCGCCAACGTCAACCTGATCCCGAGCCTGGGGGCGAAGGGGCTGCGGTTGGGCACCCCCGAGGTCACGCGGCTCGGGATGCTCGAACCCGACATGGACCAGCTCGCCGGCTTCGTGCACCGGGCGCTCACGGGCGACCCCGCGGGCGTGCGCGCCGAGGTGAGCGCCTGCGCGCGGCGCTTCCCGACGGTGCGCTACTGCTTCCCGGACCTGGGGTGACGGGCGCCGGACGCGCACCGCGGGCGACCGCGATCGAGCGCCTGCTGGGCGCGCCGGCGGGCGCCGAGACATCGCGGCCGGTCGACCTCGTCGTCACCGACGACTGGACGACCCCGGCGCTCGCCGAACCGCTCGCCGCGCTCGGCACCCGCCGCGCCGTCCCGCCGGTGGTCGTGGTGCACGACCACACCCGGCCCTCGGCGACGTACGTCGGC
>JARGGE010000387.1 GCA_029210865.1 Trueperaceae bacterium | reverse complement strand
GAGGCACAGCACGAAGGTCAGCAGCGCGCCGATGGCCAGCCCCGGCAGGGCCAGCGGCAGCTCGATCTCGCGCAGGACCTGCCAGCGGCCGGCGCCGAGGTCGCGCGCGGCCGCCTGCGCGGCGGCGATCAGCTCCCGGACTCGCGCCAGACCGCGTCGGCGCCGCGCCAGGAGCTCGTCGGCGCGGCGCCGCAGGTCGGCGGGGGGCGCCCCGGGATCGCCCGCGAGGTCGGCGTGCGCTTCGCCGAGGCCCGCGTCGGCCGCGGCCTCGACCGCCGCGGCGGACGCCTCGCGGCGGGCGGCCGCGGCCTGCTCCTCCCGCTCCTCGGCCTGGGCCCACGCCGCCTCGGCCCGCGCCGCGTCCTCCTCGGCGCGCGCCAGGTGCTCGTTCGCCTCGTTCGCCCGCGTCTTCGCTGCGGCGGCCTCGCGCTCGGCCGCGATCAGCTGCACCTCCCCCTCGGCATGTTCGCTCTCCATGAGGGCGTCCTGCTCCGCCTGCAGCACCGCCGCGCGGTGGCCGAGGCGCTCGAGCTCCGCGCACGCGCCTTCGAACTCGGCGCGGGCCGCCGTCAGCGCCTCGCGGACCCGGCCAAGGTCGCGCCCCAGCTCCTCGTACCGCGAGTGCGTGGTGCGCGGCTCCTCGGCGCGGCGGCGCACCAGCACGCGGGCGTAGCGCCGGTAGTGCTCGAGGAACGCCTCGCCGGCGCGGGTGGCGTCCGCGAGCTCCTCGAGCTGGCGCCGTTCGTCGTCCAGGCCCCGGAAGGCCTCGGCCACGTACTCGATCAGGTCCTGCTGCACGGGGCTCAGCGATTGCGAGAGGGCGTTCGAGAGCGCCTGCTCGTTCGGCCTCCGGGAGAGCTGCGGCTGCCGGAGCTGCACCAGCAGGTCGACGAGCGCGTCGTACCGCCGCTCCCCGAGACCGAAGAGCCGCTCGTCGACGGCGCGCCGGTAGTCCTGCTTGCGGTCGTAGACGCGGCCGGCGTCCCCCAGGGCCTCGACGAGGCGCTCGCGGCCCAGCGCCGTGCGCGCGGCGTCGAGCAGCTCGAGATCCTCACCTACGCGCTGGCGGGTCACGAAGAACCAGTGCTGCGCCATGCCTCGCCCCTGCACCGCCTTGAGCCCGGCGCCGAGCGTGCAGAAGACCGCCTCGCCGTCGTCGGCCACGCGGCCGAACTCGATCCAGGTGTAGCCGAGCCGCTCCGTGTGCGGGTGCGCCCCGCCGAGGAGGAGGTTCCACTCCATCCGCTTGTTCGGGTCGGCGTCGGGTTCGATCCGGCGCGGCGACAGGTCGCCGTCGAGCAGGAACGGCAGCGTCATCGCCAGCACCTTCGACTTGCCGGTGCCGTTGTTCCCGCGCAGCAGGAGGCGACCGTCGACGAAGGGGAAGACCTCGTCGTCGTAGTAGAAGAGGTCGATCAGGCCGAGCCGAAGCGGCTGCCAGCGGGTGGACGTGGGCGTGGGCGCGTCACGCATCGCCGCCCTCCCCGAAGAGCGACGCGGCGACCGGCGCCGAGGGCGGCGGCGGGAGGTCGGGCTCCGCCACCGCGAAGCGGGCGAGGGCCGGCAGCGCGCGAACGCGCTCGCCGCGCCGCTCGATCAGCCGGAGCGCCGCCAGGCGCTCGAGCGCCGCCTCGGTGAGGGCGACCTCGGCGCCCGGTTCGCTCGCGCCCTTGCGCCAGAAGGTCCGGTGCCGCGCGGCGAGCTCGCGCGTGAGGCCATGGAGGTCCTCCAGGTGGTGCTCGTGGGCTCCGGGTCGGGCGAGGTGCTCGGCGAGCAGCAGCGTGAGGTGCCCCGTGGTGCCGGGTTCCGGCAGGGAGACGTCGCTGAGGTCGTCCTCGAGGTCGACCATCGCGATGCCCTCGGCCCGCACCTCCGCCACCAGGCCCGTCAACTCGGTGATCCGGCGGACGATGGCGGGGCGTTGGCTCCGGAGGTACTCCGCCTCGGCGGCGTCGAGCTCCTCGAAGTAGAGGATCGGGTCGTCGAGGAGTCGGCGGGTGAGGCGGTGGCGGATGCGCCGGTTCGTCGCTTCGTCGGAGTCGGGCGCCTCGACCGCGCCCAGGGCGGCGATCCGTTCCTCGAAGGCCTCCGCGGCGACCGTCGACGGGCCGCGCCGCGCGACCAGCAGCTGCGCCAGCACCCGTCGCGCCACGTCGTAGAGCACGTCGCCCGTGCCGCGCAGGTACTCCTCCTCGTCGCCCGCGACCCGCGCGAGCACGCCCCAGTGGAGCAGCAGGTGCACGACGGCGACCAGGTCGGCCTTCTGATCGCGCCCGCTGAGGGTGAACTCGACGCCGGCGTCGGCCATCGCGGGTCCGCGCGCGAGGAGCAGGACCTGTTCGGCGAGCCGGCCGAGCGGGATCTGCGCGTCGGCGCGCTCGAGCGCGGCCAGGCAGAAGCAGAAGAGCACGTAGCGGCGTCGCCCGAAGGGGGTGCGGTTCCGCGGGTCGCGCGCCGGATGCGTGCCGTCGTCGGTCGTGGCCGGCTCCTTGTGGAGCCGGATCACGTCGGCGTCGGCGTGCAGCCGCCAGCCGGTGTTGGCGTCGAACCAACTCCGGAGCTCGGCGAGCTGCGCGCGCACCAGCCGGAACTCGTCGGGTTCGGAGGACCGGACGAGGGGGCGCTTCAGCAGCGCTCGGGCCGCTCGGTGGAGGGCGTCGACCTGGCTCACGGCGCGCCCCCTGGGGTCGCCGAAGGGGCGACCACCGCCCGGTCGGGGCGCACCGACGCCCCCGGTTCGAAGATCTCGACGAGGTGGTCCCGCCCGACGAGGGTCCCGCGCGCCGAGCGGATCGCGACGAGGGGTGCGCCGGCGATCGCCCGCATGCGGATCCGGAGGCTGCCGTCGCCCGCGCTCACCTCGGCGCGGTCCGCGCCCGGTCGGCG
>JARGGE010000386.1 GCA_029210865.1 Trueperaceae bacterium | reverse complement strand
ACGTGCTCGAGCTCGCGCCGGCCGACCTCGCCGCCTTCCTGAGCAGCCCTGGGCTCCCCGACGGGCTCGCGCCGGGCGATCCGCGGCCGTGAGCGCGAGCGGCGACCCGGCCCCCGCGGCCGGCGCGCCGGGGGCACCACCCAACGAGACGCTCACGGCGCTGCCCGGCGTGCGCGTGGGCCACTGGACCGACGCCGTCGGGCGCACCGGATGCACGGTCGTGCTGTTCGACCCGCCGGGGGCGGTCGCGTCGGGTCAGGTGCTCGGCAGCGCTCCCGGCTCGCGCGAGACGGCGCTGCTCGCCCCCGAGAAGACGATCGAGGGCGTCCACGCGCTCGTGCTCGCCGGCGGCTCGGCCTTCGGGCTCGACGCCGCGAGCGGCGTCGTCCGCTACCTCGAGGAGCGCGGGGTGGGGTTCGCCACGCCCTTCGGGGTGGTGCCGATCGTGCCGGCGGCGGTGCTCTTCGACCTGTCGGTCGGCGACGCGCAGGCCCGCCCCGACGCCGAGGCGGGGTACGCCGCGGCCGCCGCCGCGAGCCGGGCGCCGGTCGCGCAGGGCGCGGTCGGCGCCGGCACGGGCGCCACGGTCGGCAAGCTCGCCGGCTTCGCCCGCGCGCAGCGCTCGGGGCTCGGCTCGGCCTCGATGACCGTGCGAGGGGCGCGCGTTTCCGCCATCGCGGTGAGCAACGCCGTGGGCGACCTCGTCGACCCCGCCACGGGGGCCTTGGTCGCGGGCAGCGGTGTGGGCGCCGACCCCGAGGCCGCCGCCGAGCTGTTCGACCCCGTGCCCGGCGGCCAGACGACGCTCGTCGCCGTCGTCACCGACGCGCCGCTCACCAAGGCGGAGGCGTACGCGCTCGCCGGGACCGCCCACGTCGGCATCGCCCAGGTGACGCGCCCGTCGCACACGGTCCACGATGGCGACACCACCTTCGTCGGCAGCGTCGGCGGCGGCCCGCGCGTGGCGCTCGGTGCGCTGGGGGTCGCCGTCCAAGCGGTCGTCGCCCGCGCGTTGCTGCAGGGCGCACGGGCGGGCGCGCGCGAGCGGTAGGCTGGCGCGGCCCATGGCAACGTCCGCTGCATCCGCCCCCCATGCCGCCGTCCCCACCGTGGTCGGGGTGCTGGCGCTCCAGGGCGCCTTCCGCGAGCACCACCAGGCCTTCGAGCGGCTCGGGGTGACCGCACGCGAGGTCCGGCTCCCCAAGCACCTCGAGGGGCTCGTCGGGCTCGCGATCCCCGGCGGCGAGTCGACCACCATGGCCAAGCTGATGCGCGCGTACGGGCTCGACGACGCCATCCGCGACTTCCACGCCGCCGGCGGTGGCCTGCTCGGGACCTGCGCCGGCGCGATCGCCTTGGCGACCGACATCGCGGGCTTCCCGGAGCAGCCGCGCCTGGGCCTGCTCGACCTGAGCGTGGCGCGCAACGACTACGGACGCCAGGTCGCCTCGTTCGAAGCCGACCTCGCGATCGCGGGCCTGGAGGGCCCCTTCCACGGCGTCTTCATCCGCGCCCCGCGCATCCTCCGCGTGGGGGACGCCGTGGAGACGCTGTCGGTGTACGATGGCGATCCGGTCGCCGTGGCCGACGGCCGCGTGGTCGCCACGGTCTTCCACCCCGAACTCAGCGGCGACGATCGCTTCCATGCCCAGGTCTTGGCGCGCTGGGGCGTCCCCGCGCCGAACGGAGCCCCGACGTGACCAACCTCTACCACCTCTCCCCGGGCGAACGCGCCCCCGAGATCGTCACCGCCGTCGTCGAGGTGCCGCTCGGTAGCTCCAACAAGTACGAGTACGACGCCCAACACGGCGTCTTCAAGCTCGACCGGGTGCTGTACAGCCCGATGCACTACCCGGGCGACTACGGCTTCATCCCCGGCACCTTCGCCGCCGACGACGACCCGCTCGACGTGCTGGTGCTCATGAACAAGGCGACCTTCACCGGCGCCGTCATGCGCGCCCGGCCGCTCGGCTTCCTCGAGATGAGCGACGAGAAGGGGCGCGACCAGAAGATCCTCGCGGTCCCGGTCGACGACCCGCGCTACGACTCGAACCGGCACCTCGAGTCGATCTCGCGGCACCGGCTGCATGAGATCGAGCACTTCTTCCGCATCTACAAGGAGCTCGAGGGCAAGCACACGAACGTCGAGGGCTGGCACGGGATGGACGAGACCCACAAGCTCATCCGCGACGCCGTGGCCGCCTACAAGGTCAAGTACCCGGCCGGAGCCGCCACCGGGCGCTGACGCGCACCACCCGTGCCGCACCGCGCCGCCTCGGGGATCCCCGAGGCGGCGCGGTCTGGTTCGGGGGCTCGGTTCAGACGCCGAGGCCGACGTTGTTCTTCTCGAGGGCGCGCTCGGCGCGGTAGCTGCTGCGCACGAGCGGCCCCGAGACCACCTCGAGGAAGCCCATCGCCAACCCTTGGCGGCGGTAGGCGGCGAACTCGTCGGGCGTCACCCAGCGCGCCACCGGCAGGTGGGCGGAGGTGGGGCGCAGGTACTGACCGAAGGTGACGATGTCGACGTGAATGGCGCGCAGGTCGCGGAGCGTCTCGAGGATCTCGTCGTCGGTCTCGCCCAGCCCGAGCATCAGGCTCGTCTTGGTGAGGACGTCGGGGCGCGCGCGCTTGGCGAAGGCCAGCACGTCGAGCGTCTGCTCGTACGAGGCGCGCGGGTCGCGCACCGGGTGCGTCAGACGCTTCACCGTCTCGACGTTCTGGGCGTAGACCTCGACGCCCGAGTCGAGCACCTCGCGCACGTGCTCGTGCACCCCCTGGAAGTCGGGGGTGAGCGCCTCGACGGCGGTGCCCGGGTTGCGTTCCTTGATGGCGCGGACGCAGCGGGCGTAATGGGCGGCGCCGCCGTCGGGCAGGTCGTCGCGGTCGACGCTCGTGAG
>JARGGE010000385.1 GCA_029210865.1 Trueperaceae bacterium | reverse complement strand
GGCGGCCGTCGCCGGACGGCAGCACGACGCTGGCGAGCGCCGTCGCGGCGGTCGTGCTGGCGGCCGCGCCGTTGGCGCTGCGCGACGCTCGGCTCGAGCTCCCTCGCTTCGAGCGTGTGCTCTTCGCGGCCGCGTCCCTCGCGATGGTCGCGATGCTCGCGTTCGGCTGGTACGGGAACCCGGACGTCGCCGTCGGCCGCGCCACCGTGGTCGCGACGCTCTTTTGGGTCCCGCTGTTGTTCGCGTTCGCCTTCATCGCCTTCGACGGGCGCACGGCCACCCTGGCCTCGTCGGCGCTGGTGGGGGCGATCGCGCTGGTGGCCCTGCCGGAGGGCATCGCGAGCGTCGCCGGAGGCCGGCCCGACGACCTCTTCGTCGACGTCCAGGTGGTGGCCGCGTACGCGGTCCTGATCGCGGCGCTGCGCTTCTTCGCCGACCTGCACGTGGTGGCCGGGACCCTCGACCGGACCGCCGAGCGCATGCGCACGCTCGCGCACACCGATGCGCTCACCGGCCTCGCCAACCGGCGCCAGGCCGACGTGTGGCTCCGGGCCGAGGTCGAGCGGTCGCAGCGCTACGGTCATCCGTTCGCGGTGCTGATGCTCGACCTCGATCGCTTCAAGCGGATCAACGACGCGCACGGCCACGCCGCAGGCGATCGCGTGCTCGTCGACCTCGGACGGGCGCTCGCGCGGATAGTGCGCGCGACCGACGCGGTGGCGCGCTGGGGCGGCGAGGAGTTCCTGGTGCTGCTCCCCGAGACCGGACGCGACGCCGCGACCGCGCTGGCGGAGCAGATGCGCGCGAGCGTCGGCGCGGCGACCCTCGGGGCCGGCCACCACTTGAGCGTCAGCGTCGGCGTCGCTGCCTACCATCCGCCCGACCGCGCGGAGGACGTGGTCGCGCGCGCGGACGCGGCCCTTTACGCCGCCAAAGCCGCCGGACGCGACGCCGTGCGCGTCGAGGAACCGGCCGCCGCCGGCCCCTAGCCGCCGGGCCGCGCCGCGGCGATCGGTCGCGCGCTAGAAGCCGTGGCGCTCCGCGACCGGCGCCATGCGCTCGGTCACCTCGGCCGGCATCGTGATCTTGTCGGGCCACGTCCGCGTGAAGCTTTCCTCCGCGGTCTTGGGCGTGGCGTCGAACACCCAGCTGGGGCCGCCGGGCCCCGCGACCACCTGCAGGTCGCGTTCGGGGTCGATGTTGTTGAGGAGCGTCCACATCGCGTCCTCGAAGTCGCGCGGGTCGGTCGTGTCGTCGAGGACCGCGATCAGCCGTACCCCGTCGGCGGCCTTCTGCTTGGCCGCCCACTCGCCCAGGTGGCGCCCTTGGCCGGCGCGCGTCTTGCGCGTCGTGATGAACCAGAACCCACCGCCGGGCTGGTGCTGGTCGAGGACCTCGGCGTGGTGCGGCAGCTGGGCGGCGGGGCGCTCCGGACCCGGCGTCCACGGCGCGGCCTTCGCATCGGCGCCGCCGAGCTCCTCGGCGTGCTTGACGGTGCCGTCGATCACGAGCTTGCTGCCGTAGCTCCAGGCGCGGCTGGCGTGGTCGAGCACGTCGATGGGGCCCTTGGCGATCTGGTGGTCGCGACCGGGGACGGTGTTCGCGAGCACCGTCCGCCAGAAGCCAGGGTGGTCGTTGGCCGCGACGTCGGCGTCGGTGACCAGCACCACCTTGGCGAACATCATCTGCCCCAGGCCCAAGAGGCCGTTGCCGACCTTGTACGCCTGCCCCGGGTAGCCCTTCTCGATCACCACGTTGACCAGGTTGTGGGCGATGCCGGCGGGCGGCATGGCGTAGTCGACGATCTCGGGCAAGATCAGCTGTGCCGGCACCAGGAAGAGCCGCTCGGAGGCCTCGATCAGGTAGGCGTCCTCCATGGGCGGACGCCCGACGATCGTGGCCGGGTAGATGGCGTCCTGGCGCATGGTGATCGCGGTGACGTGGAAGGCCGGGTAGAGGTCCTGCAGCGTGTAGAAGCCGGTGTGGTCGCCGAAGGGGCCCTCGACCACCCAGTCCTCCTCGGGGTCGACGTAGCCCTCGAGCACGAACTCGGCGTTCGCGGGCACCTCGAGGTCGACGGTGACGCCCTTGACCAGCTCGACGCCCTTGCCGCGCAGGTAGCCGGTGAGGCTGTACTCGTTGATGCCGGGGATGGGTGGGATGGGGGCCGTGGCGGCGTAGGTGAGCGCCGGGTCGCCGCCCAGCGCCACCGCGACCTCGAGGCGCTTCCCGAGCCGTTTGGCGGCCTCCAGGTGGCGCGCGCCGGTCTTGTGCCGCTGCCAGTGCATGCCGGTGACGTCCTTGCCCATCACCTGCATGCGGTACATGCCGATGTTGACCTCGCCGGTCTCGGGGTGCTTCGTGATCACCAGCGGCAGGGTGACGAAGGGGCCGCCGTCGTCGGGCCAGCACTTCAGGATTGGCAAGCGGTTCAGGTCGACCTCGTCGCCGCGCCAGACGACCTCCTGCACGGGCGCGCGTCGCACCCGCTTGGGCGGCAGCGAGGCCAGCTCGCGCAGCTTCGGCAGGTTCGAGGCCAGCCCGATCAACCCGCCGGCGACCTTGACGTCGATCAGCTCGCGCAGGCGCGCGCCCAGGTCGTCGAGGTCCTCGAGCCCCAGCGCCCACGCCATCCGCCGACGGGTGCCATAGAGGCCGATGACGAGCGGGAAATCCTTGCCGGCCACGTCCTCGAACAGGAGCGCCGGGCCGCCGGCCTTGACGGCGCGGTCGGCGAGGGCGGTGATCTCGAGGTCGTGCGATATGCGCTCGCGCACGCGCACGAGCTCGCCCTTCTCTTCGAGGAAGCTCAGGAAGCGTCGCAGGTCGCCATGCATGCGCTCATGGTACGGCGGGGTTCAGCGCCTCTCGCCGTGCGCCGACACGGTCGTCCGGTGTG
>JARGGE010000384.1 GCA_029210865.1 Trueperaceae bacterium | reverse complement strand
GGTCGTCCTGGGCGCCGGCGGCGCCCAGGACCAGGGCGACCGCGATGCCGCGGAGCGCGCGGCGCGCGCGCCCTCGGGCCGTCGCGGCGCCCGTCGCGCCCGCTGGCGGCGTCACAGCGGCCCCAGCAGCGTGCCGCGCATCTCCATCGGTAGACCGAGCACCAGGACCTGGAGCGCCGCGACCGCGAGCACGAACAGCCCCATGGGCCACATGGCCAGCACGCCGCGCGGACCGAAGTCGCGCAGCGCGATGCGACCGGTCGCGAACAGCGCCAGCGCCGTGGCCAGGCTGACCAGGCCGGCGCCGATCGGGAAGAGCCAGCGCGACGGCACGAGCTGGGCGAGGCGCCAGTTGGGGTCGACGTCCGCGCCGCGGTAGGCGAAGAAGTGCTCGACCACCGGGACGATCGACGCGGCGCCGGTGAGGAAGTGGAAGAGGTAATGGGCCGCCCAGAAACCGACGCCGACCACCACGACGACGATCGCCCAGCGATCGAAGGCCGCTCCGATCCCGCGCTGGGCGCCGCCCGCGCGGTCGGCGACGACCGCCGCGGCGAGGGTCGCGGCGGCGCCGGCGGCGGTCACGAGCGCGAACAGCACGGCGAGCACGAGGGTCCCCGAGCGGGTGCCGAGGGCGCCGGCGATCGCGTCGGCCGCGGCGAAGAACGGGGGCACCATCGCGAAGGCGTTCAGCATGCCCCACCAGGCGAGCAGGACGCCCATCACCAGCGCCGAGCGGCGCCCGCGGTGGCGCCACCCGTCGCGCACCACCTCGTGCCACGGCGGCCGCCAACGCAGGGCGACGTTGTCGTAGGGGCAGGAGCGCACGCAGTTCATGCAGAGCGTGCAGTCCATCGTCGACGTGACGGTGGGGACGAAGAGACCGGTCTCGCAGCCCGGGAAGCGGCCGCTGCCGTTCGGGGCGACGACCTCGGTGAGCGGCACGAACGCCGCCCGCCGCGGTCCGTCGATCGCGTACCGGAGGGCGCCGTCCGGACCGCGCCAGCGCGCCTCGCGGTCGGGGGTGTCGGTGATGCGGCCGTGCAGGCAGGGCTTGTGCTCGCAGCGTTCGCACACGTCCGCGTCCACGGTGGCGATCTGGGTGGGCGACGCGACCGCGAGCGCGAAGTTGAAGTTGCCGAGCGGGCAGACGTAACGGCAGAAGGTGCCGGCGGGGAACAGGACGTCGACCGCGAGCGCCGCCAGGAAATAGCCGACCACCAGCCACGCCGTGAGCCAAGGGCTCGCCCAGAGGTCGAGCGCCTCGTACGCGAAGAAGAAGGCGACGAGCAGCACGGTGACGAGCCCCTTCGAGCGAAGCCGGGCGGGCCAGCGGAGCTCGCGGTCCCACGCGCGCTTGAGCCAGCGCGCGGGCCCCCTCGTGAGCATGAGCGGGCAGGAGCCGCAGAAGAGGTTGCCGACGACCAGGAGCGCGATGACCACCAGGCCGCGGTAGTGGAGCCAGACGGTCGTGGTGGCGAGGTTGCGCGGCGCGAGCTGCCGCCCCGTGAAGCCGTCGACCACGATGAGCAGGGCGAGGAGCAGCAGCGGCACCTGCAGCAGCAAGCGCGCGTGGCGCCAGCGCACCAAGCGCCGGAGCCAGCCGGAGCCGAGCAGGTCGGGGCCTCGCGGTGGGGCGTTCGGGGGGCGCGCGCCGGCGGGGGCGGCGCGGTCGACGGGCGCCGTGGGAAGCTCGATCATCGTCCGCGATGCTACCGCGGCGTCCGGACGTCGGCCGGGACGCGGCCCGGGCGCCGCGCGGCGCGCGCGTCAGACGCGTTGGCCGGTGAGCCAGAAGATCACGTGCTCGTTCACGTTCTCGATGTGGTCGCCGCAGCGTTCGAGGTAGCGCGCCACCGCCAACAGCTTGGTCGCGGCGTTGATCGTGTGCGGGTCCGCCATCATGTAGGTCAGGAGCTCGCGCTGGATCTGCTCGTACAGCTCGTCGATCTCTTCGTCCATCGCGAGGGCGTGGCGCGCCGCTTCGACGTCGCCCTCGGCCAGCCCGCGCATCGTGGTCTCGAGCATCTCGTCGAGCACGACGAGGATGCGCGCCATGTCCAGGTACTTCTTCAACCGCGGCGCGGCGGCCAGCTCGGCCCCCGCCCGCGCGACGTGCGCGGCGTAATCGCCCGCGCGCTCGATGTCGGCGAGCGCCTGCACGACGGCACCGAGGAAGCGGAGGTCGCCCGCGGCCGGCTGGCGGCGCGCGATGATCGTCAGGCAGCGGCTCTCGAGCTCGCGTTGCACCGCGTCGATCTCGCGGTCGCCGGCGATGCAGCGTTCGGCCGCGGTGGGCTCGGCATCGACGAGCGCGTGCTTGGCGAGTTGGACCGACTCGCGGACCATCGAGAGCATTCGGACCGTGGTCGCGTTGACGTCCTGAAGCTCCTGCTCGAGCACGTTCATGCCGTGGTGTACCATGCGCGCCATCGTGCCGCAGCGACGTCAGGGGGAGGTCAGGGGTAGGCGACGCGTTCCTCCGGCCCTCGCTGACGCTCCCCTGACAGCCCGGTGGCTACCATGAGTGCGTGAATGCGAGGAGATGCCGACGTGGCTAACGGGACGGTGCTCGTGGTCGAGGACGACCCCACCGTGCGGGAGCTCGTCGCCTTCCACCTCAGCCGCTCCGGCTTCGACGTCGTCGAGGCCCCGGACGCGGGCAGCGCCTGGCGGCTCCTCGAGCGGGTCGACGTCGTCGTGCTCGATCGCATGCTCCCCGACCTGTCCGGCGTGGCCTGGCTCCGGCGCCTGCGCGCCGGTTCCCACGCGGCGCTCCCGGTGCTGATGCTGACGGCGCGCGCGTCCGAGGTCGACCGCGTCGAGGGGCTCGAGGCGGGGGCCGACGACTACCTGGTGAAGCCCTTCAGCGCCGCCGAGCTGGTCGCGCGCGTCCGGGCGCTGCT
>JARGGE010000383.1 GCA_029210865.1 Trueperaceae bacterium | reverse complement strand
GCAGCTCCGCGAGCGCCTCGGCGTCGTCGCCGACCTCGAGCAGGCGTCCGCGCTGCTCGGTTGGGACCAGCACACGTACATGCCGCCGGGCGGCGTCGAGGCGCGCGGACGGCAGTCCGCGACGCTCGCCCGCATCCGCCACGAGCACCTGAGCGCCCCGGCGCTGCGCGACCTCCTCGAGGCGCTCGAGGCCGCCGAGCTCGCCGGCGACGACGCGGCGCTCGTGCGTGAAGCGCGCCGCGAGGTCGAGGAGGCGACCCGGATGCCCGCCGATCTCGTCGCCGCGCTCTCGCTGCAGCAGGCGCGGGGGCAGGCGGTGTGGGCCCGGGCGCGGGCCGCCGACGACTTCGCGGCCTTCGTCCCGGAGCTGCGGGCGATGGTCGGCCTGCAGCGTGAGCGCGCCGCGGCGCTCGGCGATGGCGACGCGTACGACGTGCTTCACGACCGCTACGAGCGCGGCTCGACCGCCGCGCGCGTGTCCGCGGTCTTCGAGCCGCTGCGCGGCGAGCTGGTCGCGCTCCTCGACCGCGTGCGCGGCAGCGACGTGCGCCCCGACGTCGGGGTGCTCACGCTCGACGTCCCGGAGGCGGCGCAGGAGGCCTTCGCCGTCGAGGTGGTGCGGGCGTTCGGCTACGACTTCGGGCGCGGTCGGCTCGACCGGACCGTGCACCCGTTCGCGCAGCGCATCGGGTCTGGCGACGTGCGCATCACCACCCGCTTCCGGCGCGACGCGCTGTACATGGCGCTCTTCGGCACGATGCACGAGGCCGGGCACGGCATGTACGAGCAGAACCTGCCGGCCGCCGAGGGGCGCACCCCGGTGGGGGCGTCGGTCAGCCTCGCGGTGCACGAGTCGCAATCGCGGCTGTGGGAGAACCTGGTGGGCCGCAGCCGCCCGTTCTGGACCTGGGCGTACCCGCGACTGCAGCGGCACGCGCCCGGGGTGTTCGACGACGTCCCGGTCGAGCGCTTCGTCGGCGCCATCAACGCCGTGCGGCCGTCGCTCGTTCGCGTCGAGGCCGACGAGTTGACGTACCACCTGCACGTCATGCTGCGCTTCGACCTCGAGCGCGCGCTCGTCTCGGGCGAGCTCGAGGCGGGCGACCTGCCGGCGGCGTGGGCCGAGGGGAGCCGGCGGTTCGGGCTGCCGACGCCCCCCGACGACCGCCTGGGCTGCCTGCAGGACGTCCACTGGTCGGCTGGGCTCTTCGGCTACTTCCCGACGTACTCGCTCGGCACCCTGCTCAGCGTGCAGTGGTGGGAGGCGATCGCGCGGGACGTCGGCGACCTCGACGGGCGCCTGGCCGCGGGCGATTTCGCGCCGATCCTCGCGTGGCTCGTCGAGCACGTCCATGCCCACGGGTCGCGCTTCGCGCCGGGGGAGCTGATCGAGCGCGCCACCGGCGCGCCGCTGTCGGCCGAACCCTTCCTTCGCTACGCGCGCGCGAAGTACGGCGAGCTGTACGCGCTCGCGTGAGCGAGACGACGGTGGAGACGCTCGGTCCCGAGGCGCTGCTCGCGTGGTGCGCGGCGCACGGGGTGCCCGTGCGGCTGCTGCGGCCGGGTGTGCCGACGCCGACCGTACCGGAAGCCGCCGCCGCCGTGGGGGTCGCCCCGGAGCGCGTCCTCAAGAGCCTCGTGCTGTGGGTCGACGGCGTGCCCACGCTGGTGATCGCCGCCGGTGAAGACCGCCTCGTGTACCCGCGCCTCGCCGGCGCGTTCGGTGTGTCGCGGCGGCGCGTGCGGCTCGCGAGCGCGGACGAGGCGCTCGAGCTGACCGGCTTCCCGGTCGGCGCCATGCCCCCCTTCGGCCACCGCCGGCCGCTACCCACGTGGGTCGACGCAGCGCGCGTGCGCCCGGGCCTGCGCGTGGTGGCCGGCGGCGGCGCGCGCGACGCCCTGCTCGACCTGACCACCGACGACCTGCTGCGGGCGACCGACGCCCGCAGCGCCCGCCTCACCGACGCCGACCCCGACGTGGGCGGCGACGACGCCGTCGCCGCGACCGCACGGACCGCGGCGTCCGACCCTTCAGGGAGCCCCGCATGACCCCACCGTTCCTCACCCACCTGCGCACCGTCCTCGGCGCCCTCGTGATCCTCGCCGCCTCGTCGCTCGCTTTCGCCCAGGTCGGCCGACCGGTCGAGGACTTCGTCGCCACCCTCGAGCTGACCGCCGCCGCCGACGACGCGACCCTCGCCACCACCCCCGGCGGCCGCACGCTGCGGCTCCGGACCCGCGGCCAGGCGCTCCACACGGTCGAGGGCACGGCCGCTTTCGACGCCGAGGCGATCGCCGAGGCCGCGAACGTCATCGGCGTCGCGACCGGGTACGGCGAGGGCATCGAGGGCCCCGTCATCGCTTTCTTCGAGCAGAACCTCGCCGCCCTGGCCGGGCTCGGCACCCGCACGATCCGCGTCGAGGGCTTCCTCCTTGACCTGGACGTCACCGGCACCGAGGCGCCGTTCGACGTCGACTGGGCGATCGCCCTCGCCGAGGTGCCCGAGGGGGCCTTCCCGGAGGCGCGCCACGCGAAGGGGCCGGTGGACGCGCGCTACGTCATCCGTGAGTTCAGCGACCTGCAGTGCCCGTTCTGCGCGCGCTACGCGTCCGACGTGCTGCCGACCGTCGAGGCCGAGCTGCTCGCGCGCGGCGACGTCCGCTTCGAGTACCACCATTTCCCGCTCGTCTCGATCCACGCCCAGGCGTTCCGCGCGGCCGAGGCCAGCGAGTGCGTCGTGGACGCCAACCCCGACGACCCAGAGGCGTTCTGGACCTACACCGACGCGCTGTTCGAGCGGATGCAGGCCTGGGGCGCGCTCGGCGACGCCGATGCCTACTTCGTCAACCTCGCCGGTCAGGTCGGCCTCGAGCGCGACGGGATGGCCGCCTGCCTCGCCGACGGCACCCACACGGCGACGGTCGGGAC
>JARGGE010000382.1 GCA_029210865.1 Trueperaceae bacterium | reverse complement strand
GGCCCGGGTCGTCCCCGCGGCCCGCGCCCGGTGCGGCGTCAGGCTTGGATCGGTCCCGGTCCGCTCGGCGGCGCCTCGTCGCCCGCGCGGCCGGCGGCGAAACCGGTCTGCAGGCCCATCAGCCAGCCGAGCTTGAGCATGAACAGGAGCGTCTCGGCGTCGCCCTCGGCGACCCGGGCGCGCACGTACTCGAGCGTTCCCTCGGGCAGCCCGACGGCGTCCACCTCGCTGGCGTAGCGCCGGCGCATCTCGTCGAGGAAGGTCTGGATCAGGCGCTGCTCGTCGTCCATCGGTCCCGCCATGCTACCCGGCTTCGGCGTCGCCGACGAACTGCTCCTCGAGCCACGCGACGATCGCGAGCGCGGTGCCGAGGTTGGTCGCCAACGGCACCTCGTGCACGTCGCAGATGCGCATGAGCGCCGACACGTCGGGCTCGTGGGGCTGCGCGGTGAGCGGGTCGCGGAAGAAGATGACCGCCAGCACGCGGTCCTCGGCGATCCGTGCGCCCACCTGCAGGTCGCCCCCTTCGGGGCCCGAGCGCACGCGCTCCACCTCGAGGCCGGCCTTGTCGAGCAGGACCCGGCCGGTGGTGCTCGTCGCGATCAGCGGGAAGCGCCGGAGCACGTCGGCGTGGTCCTTGGCGAAGACCGCCAGGTCGAGCTTCTTCTTGTCGTGCGCGATCAGGGCGACGCTCTTCATGCCTGCATCCTACGGGGCGGGGCGCTCGCGGCGTCGGGTACCGGCTCCCGTACGATGGCGACGTGGATCTGGCCGTCGTCGTCGCCGCGGGCCTCGTGCTGATCGCCATCCTGAGCGCGCGCTTCCGGGATGCCGGCGCTCGTGCTGTTCGTGGCGGTGGGGATGCTCGCGGGCTCGTCGGGGCCGTTGGGGATCGAGTTCGAGGACTACGCCCTGAGCCTGAACGTCGGCCTGCTCGCGCTCGCCATCATCCTCTTCTCGGGCGGGCTCGACACCCGCTACCGGCTGTTCCGCGCTGCGGTGCTGCCCGCCGGGTTGCTCGCCACCGGCGGCGTGCTGCTGACCGCCGGCATCCTCGCCCTGCTAGCCTGGTGGCTCACGCCGCTCGACCTCGTCACCTCGCTGCTGCTCGGCGCCGTGCTCGGCTCCACCGACGCGGCCGCGACGTTCGCGGCGCTCCGTGGGCGCGGCCTGCCGGGGCGCCTGAAGGCCGTCCTGGAGACCGAATCGGGCACCAACGACCCCGTCGCCATCTACCTGACGATGGCGCTCGTCTCGATGGCTGGGGCGGGCGCCCTGGGTGCGTTCGGCTTGGTCGCGGGCGTGGTCCTCCAACTCGGCCTGGGCGCGCTGTACGGCTGGGCCGCCGGCAAGAGCCTCGTCTTCCTGTTCAACCGGGTGGCCCTCGACGGGGCCGGCCTGTACCCGGTGATGGCGCTCGCCGGCGGGCTGCTCGCCTACGGCCTGGCGAACGTCGCGTACGGCAACGGTTTCGTGACCATCTACGTGATGGGGCTGGTGCTTGGCAACGCCCACCTGGCGCATCGGCGCTCGATCGCCGCCTTCATGGACGGGGCGGCGTGGGGCGCGCAGGTGCTGATGTTCGTGCTGCTGGGTCTGCTGTCCTTCCCGGATCGGCTGGGCGCCTCGCTGCCCGCGGCGATCGTGATCACGCTCGCGTTCGCCTTCGTCGCGCGACCGGTGGCGGTGACCGCGACGCTCGGCGCCGTGCGCCTCGCCACCCGCGGCCGCTACGCCTTCTCCGCCGCGGAGGTCGCCTTGCTCTCCTGGGCGGGCCTCAAAGGCGCCGTGCCGATCATCCTGGCCATCCTCCCGCTCCTCGCGGCCGTGCCGGGCGCCGAGGCCGTCTTCGACGTCGTGTTCGTGGTCGTCATCCTCGGCACGACGCTGCAGGGGGCGACGATCGCGCCGCTCGCGCGCTGGCTGGGCCTGGAGCGCAGCGAGCCGCCGCGGCCGCCGGTCACCCTCGAACCGGGCGGCGCGGCGCCCGTGGGGGCGGCGGTGTTCGACGTCTACCTCGATCCCGATCGACGTGCCGTGGGCCGCCGCCTCGGCGACCTCGACATCCCCGACGACGTGGTCGTCGCCGGCATCCTCCGCGACGGCAAGCTGGTCACGCCGCGCGGTGGCACCGTCTTCCTCGCGGGCGACCACGTCTACCTGATCAGCGGCGACGCCGACACCGTGGGCATCCCGTCGGCGTTCAGCGGCCGCCGTCCTCCGGAACCGGAGCCGCGACCGGACCCCTCGCCCGAGCCGCCGTCCACGGCCGCGTCCACGGATGCGCCCGAGCCTCGGTCCGGTCCTCCGGCGGCGGTTCCGTTCGCGGCCGCGCCCACGGATGCGCCCGTGGTTCAGCCCGCGGCCGACGCGAAGAGCACCTGAGCGCCCGGTCGCGCCTGCGCCAGGGCGGCTAGGTCGGCGGCCTCGACGACGCCCACCAGGGCGTACCCGCCGGTGCGGCCGCGGTCGGCGAGCAGGACGATCGGCCGGCCGTCGCCCGGCACCTGCACGGCGCCGCGCGGGACCCCGCCGGACGCCACGTCGGGCCGCGCGATCGGGACCCGCGGCCCGTCCAAGCGCGCCCCCATCCGATCGCGCGCCGCCACGACGAAGCGCGTGCGCAGCAGCGCCGCCATCGCCACCGGGTCCGGGTCGGGGCCGGGGTGGAGGCGCAGCATTACCGGCCCGTCGAGGCGCAGCCGACCCCGCCAGTGCAGGTCGGGCGTCCGCGGCGGGCCGGCCAGGGCGAGCACGTCGTTCGCTCGCAGCGCGCGCCCGAGGCCACCCACGCCGGCGCGGACGTCGGTGCTGGTCGACGCGCCGCGGAGGGTCGGGTGCCCCGCGGCGGCGCCGACGGGCGCGAGGCCACCGCCGACCGCGAGGACCGCTATGGCTCCGGGCCTCCGTGCGGGGGCGACGCGCAGCTCCGCCCCGGCCGACCAGGCGAAGGG
>JARGGE010000381.1 GCA_029210865.1 Trueperaceae bacterium | reverse complement strand
CTCGCGGTGAAGGGGGTCGCGCCGTCGACGTTCGAAGCGCCGTGGGCCGGCGCGACCAACGCCGGCGGGACCGCGACGCTCAAGGTGCCCGCGTCGGGGCCCACACCGCGGAGCCACGACAGGCTGGTGGTCGTGCCGCCCAGGGACGCGAAGGCGACGACGTCGTACGTCATCTCGGGCAGCGCGGGCATCAGCACGTCGTAGGCGGGCGCCACGCTGGGCGTCAGGAACACCATCAGGCTCAGGTTCGGCCCGAAGCGCGCGAAGCCCTCCAGGGTCGTGAGCGTCATCGGGCCTGGGAGCGCGATCGACACCTGGACGCGCGTCGTCGGGACCGGCCCCAGGGCGAAGGCCCGGGTGAGGGGCACCCCGTCGGCGTCGTCAGGCCCTCGTAGACGTGCATGCCGCCTACCCCCGCGGCCGAGGCGAGCGTCAGGTCGTACGGGACCGCCAACCCCTCGAGGCGAAAGGAGCCGTCGGCGGCCGACGTGGCGGCCCGCCCCTGGCTGCTGACGCCCACGTTCGGGAGCGCCGTGCCGACCACGGTGAGGACGTGGCCGTCGACGGTCAGGCTGCGGACGTCGAGGGTGAAGGTGGCCTCGTCGGTCAGCGCGCCCATCGTCGCGCGGACGGTGACGGTCGCGGCGCCTTCGAGCGCGGCCGCGGAGGCCTCGAGCGTGAGCGTGCTCGTGAGGATGGCGCCGTCGAGCGACGCGGGCGCGAACGTCGCGGCGACGTCGGCGGGCGTCCCGGTGGCGACGAGCGCGACCGGGTCCGCCGCGCCCCCGAGCCTACGGTCTCCCGGCGGGCTACCTGATGTCGACCGCGAACGACCTGGCGCGCTTCGTCCTGGCGACGAACGGCGGCGGCGTGCTGGACGGCGAGCGCGTGCTGTCGCGGTTCGGCATGCTCCAACTGCTCGCGCCGTCCGCCCCCAGCGGGTTCTACGCCGCCGGCTGGATGGTGGGAAGCCGCCATGGCGAGCGCGTGGTCCAGCACGGCGGCACCAACGAGTTCTTCAAGACCGAGGTGGTGCTGTTCCCCGACCGCGACCTGGGCGTGGTGCTGCTCGCCAACCAGTCGTCGCTGCCCTCGGCGATCGTCGCGTACGGCGACCTCACCGGCGGCGTGCTGGACCTGCTTCTGGGCGTGCCGCCGACCTCGCCGCCGATCGGGATGCGCGCGGTGGGGCTGCTTCCGGCCGTCGCCTTCGCGGTGCAGCTCGCCAGCATCGCGCGCGCCGCGATCCGTTTGCCACGCTGGCGCGAGCGGGCGCGTGGCTGGCGCTGGCCGCGCGTGGCGCTGGCGCTGGCGCCGCACCTGCTGGTGGTGCCGGCGCTCGCGCTGGGGGGCGCGGCCGTGATCGAGCGCTGGATGGGCCGGGGCACGTCGCTGTGGCAGGCCGTCGATGCAGTCCCGGAGCTCGCCCTGATGCTGGCCGTCGGCTACGTGGCCGACCTCGCCTTCGCGACGTGGAAGGGGACGGCCTGGGCGCGCGGACGGGGAGCCGCGGCGAGCGCTCGGGGGTAGGCAACCGGGTCCCGAACGCCCCCACGCCCCACGCGGTAGCCTCGAGGGTTGATGGTCGCCGTCGTGGTCCGCCCGTGAACGCCGCAACCGCACACCCCGCCCGCGCGCCGCGGCGGCGCCGTTCCCTCGGCGCCCCCGCCGTCGACGCCGCCACCGTGGGGGCGCAGCCGCGCGGTGCCCCGTCGGCGCCGCCGGCCCCGCGCCCCCTGCTGGGGCTGGCGCTCATGCTCGGTGGCATGGTCGTGTTGCCCGTTCAGGACGGGCTGGCCAAGTACCTCTCGCAGACGCAACCCGTCGACGTGGTCGTGTGGGCGCGCTACACCTTCCACCTGCTGTTCCTGCTGCCGCTGTTGGCGCTGCGCGTGAAGCGGGCCGACCTGGTGCCCAAGCGGCCGGGGTTCCAGGTGCTCCGCGCGGTCCTCATGCTGGTGTCGTCGCTGCTCTTCTTCGGCGCCCTGGCGCGGCTGCCGCTCGTCGACGTGCTGGCGCTCTTCTTCGTCTCGCCGCTGGTGGTGACCGCGCTGGTGCCGGTGCTCCTGCGCGAGCGCATCGGCTGGCGCCGGGTGCTGGCGGTCGTCGTCGGCTTCGTCGGGGTGCTGGTGCTGTTGCGGCCGGGGCTGGGCGCCTTCGAGCCCTTCGCGCTCGTGGGGCTGGCCGCGGGGGTGGTCCACGGCGTCTACCTGCTCGTCACCCGCAAGCTCGCGGGCACGGCGCCGCCGTTGGTCACGCTCACCTACAGCGCGCTCTTCGGCGCGGTGCTCCTGTCGGCCTGGGTGCTCCCCACGTGGGCGGCGCCCAGCCCGCGCGAGCTGCTCGTCATGGTGGCGCTGGGGGCGGCGGCGACGCTGGGCCACTACCTGGTGGTGAAGGCCTTCGACCACGCTCCGGCGGCCTGGCTCGCGCCGGTGGGCTTCGCCGAGATCGTGGGGGCGACGCTGGTGGGCTTCGTGGCCTTCGGCGACCTGCCCGACGCCGTCTCGTGGCTGGGCATCGCGGTGATCGTGGGGAGCGGGCTCTACATCTCGCTGCGGGAGCGGCGCCTGGGTGCGTGATCGGTATGCGGTCCCAACTTCTCAGCCTAGCGCTCCTCATGTTCGGTGCCCAGAGCGGAACCGCCGGCGCGCCCCGGACCCCGTCCGTGCGAGCCTGAAGCACCGTCGTCCCGCCGTTCACGGGACGGGAGGGTTTGGACCATGCGCCACCACGAGTTCACGAACAAGTACGCGATCGTCACCGGCGGGGGCAGCGGCATCGGCGAGGCGACCGTCAAGGCGCTCCTGGCCGGCGGCGCCCGGGTGCTCATCACCGACATCGACGAGAAGAACGGGCAGCGCGTCTCGCGCGAGAGCGGCGACAACGCCGAGTTCTTCAAGGCCGACGCCGCCAACCCCGAGCACGCCGAGGCGGCGGTCGCGCGCTGCGTCGAGCTGTTCGGTGG
>JARGGE010000380.1 GCA_029210865.1 Trueperaceae bacterium | reverse complement strand
GGCTGCGCGCGCTGCGCGACGGGCGGGAGCGACCCCCCCTCGACGCTTCCATCCTAGAGGTACCTGGGGCGCCGCGGCGCGACCCGGTCACGTTCGGGGGGCGATCGCGCACGTGCGTGCTGGATGCAGCCTCCACGTTCCCGATACGCCCCGTGGCGAGCATGGAGGTGGAGGGCGGTGGCGTGCCGGATCGCGTCGAGGGGTGGAACCTCGACCCGCCGGACGACGCTCGTGGCGTCGGTTCGGGTTCGGCCGTCGGCGACGGCACTGCCGGCGGCGTGAAGGAGGAGGGACATGCAACGGAGCAGCGCGATGCCACGGAAGGTCGTGCGGTCGCTGGCCTTCGTGCTCTTCGCCGGCGTCTTGGCGTTCGTGGCGCAGGCGCAGACGGACGCGCCGAACGCCGTCGACCGAACGACGGTGTCGGCGTCCGCCACCGCAGCGTCCGGCTACGAGATCGTGGAACTGGTGCGCGGCGCCGCGTTCCACGGCGCCGGCGGCGCGGACGTCGGGCCGGACGGCCTACTGTACGTGGCGAGCGTCTTCGGCGGGGAGATCGTCGTCCTCGACGTCGAACGTGGTGAGCTCGTCGGCCGGCTCCGGTCCGACGACGGGGTGTCCGGCCCGGACGACGTGGTCTTCGGTCCGGACGGTTCGCTGTACTGGACCGACATGATCGTCGGCGAGGTGGGCCGGCGGACGCTGGACGGCGTGGTGACGAAGCAGTTCGTGGCGCCCGGCGTCGCCTCCATCGCGTTCGCGGACGACGGGCGGCTGTTCGTCGCGCTCAACGGCATGGGCGACGGCCTGCTCGAGCTCGATCCCGAACTGCTCGCGCTGCCGCGGCCGATCGTGGTCGCCAGCGACGAGGCGCCGTATCCGCTCGGCTTCTTCGACGCCTTCGAGTTCAGGCCGGACGGTCGGCTGTATGGGCCTCTGCTGGCCGCGGGCATGGTCATCGCGTTCGACGTCGACAGTTGCGAGGCCACCTCGAGCCCGTGGACCCACTGCGAGATCCGGGTCCTCGCGTCGGGGTTCGACTCACCCGTGGCGGCGAAGTTCGATGCGAACGGCGTCCTGCACGTGCTCGACGCGGAGACGGGCCACGTCGTCATCGTCGACGTCGAGACCGGCGCCCTGGCCGTGGTGGCCGAGCTCGAACCGGGCCTCGACAACCTCGCCTTCGACGCGGCCGGACGCTTGTTCGTGACGAACGCGACCGACGGCTCGGTGGTCGAGGTGCTCGCGGATGGCGCGGTGCGCACGCTGACCCCAGGTGGGTTGGTCGCGCCTGCCGGCGTCGCCGTCCTCGAGCGCGCCGGTGGTGTGGCCTCGGTGTTCGTGGCCGACGTGATCCGGTTGTGGGAGTACGACGCCACGACGGGTGCGCCGATCGGCTTCACCAAGGGCGCTCTGACCGGGGAGGCGTTGGTGCGGCCGACCGCGGCGTGGGCCGATGGCGACCTGCTGGTGCTGACCAGCGCGACGGTCGGCGCGGTGCAGGTGGTCGATCCGTGGTCCGGCGAGGTCGTGGAGCTCCACGCCGCCGGGTTCCCGTACGAAGCGGTGCGCGTCGGTCCCGACGTGGCGGTGATCGACCTGATGGCGGGCGGCGTCGTGTGGGCGGGCACCGGCGAGGTCATCCTGCCGATCGACGAGCAGCAGGTGTTCCTGCCGGTGGGGCTCGCCACCGACGGTGAGCGCCTGTGGGTCTCGGATTGGGCGACGGGGATCGTGTGGCAGGTGGCGTTCGAGGGTTCGGTGGCGTCGCCGGCGGTGCCGGTCGCCTCCGAGCTGGTGAACCCCGAGGGCCTCGCCTTCGATCGCGAAGGTGGCCTGCTGGTGGTGGAGTCCGGTGAGGGACGGTTGGCGCGCATCGACCTCCCGTCGGGCGCGATCGAGGAGATCGCCGTGGGCCTCGAGCTGGGCCTGCCGGCCATCGCGGGCATCCCGCCCGCCTACCTGCCGAACGGGGTCGCGGTGGACGCCTCGGGCGCCATCTTCGTGACCGGGGACGTCGGGAACGTGCTGTACCGGATCTCGAAGCGCTGACGCTCAGCCGCGCGGTCGGCGCGGCCACCGGGCGTCCGACGGTCGATCGACCGTCGGACGCCCGCTTCGCCTTTGGGTACCGTGACGCACCGTTGACGCCACCCGCCCGACCCAGGGGGTCCCGATGCCGCCGTCCCATGCCCACGAACCCACGCGCTCGCCCGCCGCCGAGCGGCGCCCGCGCTTCGACCCACGGGTCGTCGCCTGCTACCTCTACCCGATCACCCGCTACGGCTACCCGCCGCCGGCCGAGGGCACCGAGCGGTACGTCGAGGAGCTCGCCGGCCTGGGGTTCCGGTCGATCGAGCTCGAGGGCATCCACGCGCCCCACCTGCGCGCGATGCACCGGATGCGCGGCGAGGTGCGCCGGACGCTCGACCGCCTGGAGGTCGCGGTCCCCTACTACTGCGTGGTGCTGCCCGGCCTGGCGTCCGCCGACCCGGCGGTGCGCGCGACCAGCCTCGAGCTGTTCGAGCTGGGCTGCGCGACGGCGCGCGACCTGGGCGCCTCGGGGGTGCTCGACAACGGGCCGTTGCCGCCGTATGCCTTCCCGGGCGGCCTGCCCGTCGTCCGCCACTACGACGAGGACGTGCTCGCCCGTGCCGGGCTGCCGGCCTCGCTCGACTGGGCGCGCTATTGGGACGACCTGGTCGCCACCTACCGAGCCGCGTGCGACGTCGCGGCCCGCTACGGCCTCACCTACCTGATCCACCCGGCCATCGGCGTGCTGTGCGCGAACACCGACGGTTTCCTGCTTTTCCAGGCGAGCGTCGACCGCCCCAACCTGCGCTTCAACCTCGACACGGCCAACCAGTTCGTGGCGCGCGACCACCTGCCGCTCTCGCTGGCGCGGCTCGCCGACCACGTCGACTACATCCACGTGTCCGACAACCGCGGCGCCAAGCCGGAGCACCTGCCGCTGG
>JARGGE010000037.1 GCA_029210865.1 Trueperaceae bacterium | reverse complement strand
CCAGCGCCAGCGTCACCGAGGTGAGCGCCGCCACCACATGCGCGGGCGTGCGCAGCATCGGGCCGATCATCGCGAGAAACGTGATCGGCAGCGCGAAATCGAGCGGCAGGCCGCTGGGCACCGCGTTGCCCACCAGCGCGCCGACCAGCGGCCCACCGAACAGGAAACCGACGAGCACGCCCCACAAGCTGCCCGTGGCGACCGTGCGGGCCTTCATCGCCGTCTCGAGGGTCTGGCGCACCCGCACCTGACCGTCGGTGCCCTTCACGGCCACGGCGGCGTCCTCGATCGTGACGAGCGGCTTGCGGATGTGTTCGCGCTGGAGGCTGGCGACGTGCTGCAAGACCTCGGCCGCGCGGTCGGGGTGCTGGTAGGTGAAGACGACGAGCTCGCTCATGGGGATCCTCCCGAGGGCCGCGCTGGGGCGATCGGGCCTCGTCCTCAGGCTACTTCGGGTGGGGGGCTTTGGCGAGTTGCCCGTCGCGCGGCGCCGCGATGGTCGTTCTCCGTCGAGGAACCGTTCTCGTGACGGATAATCGGGTCATGGACAAACGGACGTTCGGCAAGCAGAGTGCGGTCCCCCTTGCGAAGGCAGTCCTGGCCAACGGCATGCTCTACCTTTCGGGCGATGGCAGCATCGACTCGGAGACCCGCTCGCTGGTGCCGGGTGATGCCCGCGATCAAACCCGGAGGACGCTCGCGAACCTGGAGGCGACCCTCGTATCGGCGGGTAGTGCGATCGACAAGGTCGTCAAGGCCACCGTGTACCTCACCGACATCCGCGACTACGCAGCGATGAACGAGGCCTACGCCGAGTTCTTCCCCGGCGATCCACCAGCGCGTACGACCGTCGCCGTGGCCCAGCTCCCGGTGCCCGGGCTCTTGGTGGAGATCGAACTCATCGCTTTGCCGTGAGGCAGACGGATCGAAAGGGTTGAGATCCCCTTGGGACTTCGCTTACCGTGGCGGAGGCGACCCGGCATGCGATGCGACGGTCGCACCGTGCGGCACGACGAGCACCTTGCCCTCGGCACGTCCCGCCGCTGCATCGAACGCGGCCCTCCATCGCTCGAGTGGGTAGACGGCGGTGATCAGGCGCTCGAGCGTTTCGGTTGAGATGCTGCCCGAAGCGATCAGCTCGAGCGCGAGCCGCCACGATTCGGGGCGGTGGCTCACGGCGCCGCCGATTTCGATTTCGTGCCGGACGACGGTGTCGAGGTCGATGGGGACTGTACCGCCGGCGAGGGCGAGCTCCGTGTAGCGCCCTCTTCGCCGGACCAACGAGAGACCGAGCGCCACGGCATCGCCGCCGCCAGCACAGCCGTACACCTGGTCCGCGCCTCCGTCCATCCATCGCTTCAGCGCATCGAGCGCGCCGTCCGCTTCGATGTCGACGACCTGCTCGATGCCGAGCGCGCGGGCGAGCTCGAGGCGTCGCGGCCGGCGGCCGCGGCCGACCACCGCCACCCGCGCACCTCGGGATCGGACCACGAGGGCGACGAGCAGCCCCAGTGGCCCCGGTCCGACGACGACGCACGTGGCGCCGATGCACGGCGGTTGCAGGTCGGTCGTGGCGTGGACCGCGCAAGCGAGGGGCTCGACCAGGGCACCGACGCCCCACGAACAGCCGTCTGGAAGGCGGTGCACGCGCGGAGCCGGGACCGAGACCCAGGGCGCGAACCCGCCCGCCTCGAAGCGGCGGTCTGGGCAGACGTTGCGTGCGCCCGCCGTGCATGAGGCGCAACGACCGCAGCCGACGGACGGTTCGGCCGTGACGCGGTTGCCGACGGCGACCGACGTGACCTTGGGGCCGATCTCGACGACCGTGCCGGAATACTCGTGGCCAAGCCACTGAGGGAAGGCGTCGGCGAAGGACGGCGCGTGTGCGTCGCGGATGTGCAGGTCGCTCCCGCAGACGCCGCAAGCTGCGACCTCGATGAGGACCTGGTCTTCTGATATGGGTTGATCTTTGTCAAGTGGACGTGAGAGGGCTGCGACTCGTACGGGGTCGCAGCCCTTCGTCGGTTGGGTGCGTTGGTGACGTGCGGGTCGGTTCTCGACGCGTTGTCAGTCTGATATGCGCGGGTTGGGTACCGCAGGACGATGTGTTCGGCAGGGGGCGTGTCGCGATCTAGGGTCGAGCGTGACCGCCGGATGGCGGCTGCTGATAGAACACTCGCGCATCACCCCCAAGACGCTGCCGTCACCAACGCACCTGGAGGGGGTCGAGGGGTCAGGTGGGCCGGATCATGACTCCATCACCGCCAACGACCAGCACCAGCCGGCCAGTTCGCGGGCGACGGCGGCGTTCGCGACGACCTTGCGTTTGCCGCGCGCCTCGAACGCCCGCCAGCGGCGATGCAGCCGCAGGTTGCCCTGGTGCGCGCGTTCGCGCGCTTCGGGGCTCGCCAGCGCCCAGCGAGCGCGCAGGGTCGGTGAGGTGGGCTTGTACGCCGTCCGGTGGTGCCACGCGGCTTCGACCAGCAGGCGGCGCGCGTGGGCGTTGCCGGTTCGGGTGAGGCCGCCCTGGGAGCGCGACTGGCCCGAGGAGTTCTCGGTGGGTACGAGCCCGAGGTACGCGCCGATGCGGCGCCCGTCGAGCCTCGACCAGTCGCCGATCTCGACCGCCAGTCCGAACGCCGTGAGGATCGAGATGCCCCGCAGGCACGACAGGCGTTTCGCGACGCCCGTGAACTCGCTCCCGGCGGCCATCACGAGGATCGCTTCATCCAACCGATCACGCCGGTCCTGAACGGCGACGACGGCCTCGTGCGCGGCGTCGAACGCGGCCTGCAAGCCAGGCAGCTCGAAGTGTTGCCGGCGCAACCAGTCGTGATGTCGGGTCGTCCACGTCGTCTTGCCCGAGTACGTGATGCCGCGGCGCAACAGCAGCTTCCCGAGCCGGTGCCTCGCGCTCATCAAGTCGCGGCGGGCGTCCTCCCGAGCGCGCACCAGGTCGCGCGCCGCCTCCTGCATCTCACTGGGGATCGTGACCGCGACGATCTCGTCGAGCTTGAGGAGTTTGGCGATGTGCAGGGCGTCGCGGGCGTCGGTCTTCACGCGCTCACCGACGGGTCGCTGCAGCTTCGAGGGCGCGAGCACTTCGCAGCGCACGCCGCTCGCCCGGAGCGCTCGCGCGAGCGTGAAGCCGGTCGGGCCGGCCTCGTACGCTGCTGCGACCGGACCCGGCAAGCTTCGGATCCAGGCGAGGACCTCCGCGGGGCTCGAGCCGAGACGGCGCCGCAAGATCTCGCCCGTGTCGCCGTCGAGGGCGGCCCCGACGACCGCGTGGGCGTGAACGTCCAAACCGACGTGCGTTCGCTCTCTTACACTCATCTCAGGGCCTCCCTCACGTATGTGGCTCTACGGACGGAGGATCCCTCCGGCCGCAACCCACGGGCTACGCGAGTGGAGGCCCCTACGTCAACCCATATCGTCTAGGACGATAGGGACGGCTCGGTCGACGAGCGCCAGCGCGCCGGGACCCGGACCCACCTTGGCCAGCGCGCGCATGGTCGCTCGTCGGAGTGGGTCGCGCGGCGGCGAGCCGTGGGCCACGATTGCGCGATCAGGCCTGGTCGGGCCGCAGGAGCCCAAGGGCGTTGCCACCCAGGATGCCGCTCAGGTCGTCTGCGGAGAGGAAGTCGGCGTAGTCGCGAACGTACGTCAGCGACTGCCGGTACGTGCAGTAGCGCTCCACGTTCGGCATGTCCGAGCCCCACACCAGCCGCGTGGCCCCGAACAGGTCGATGTACTGGCGCAAGAGGTCCATCGCCTGCGGGTAGGGGTAGTCCCAGATCCCGCCCCATTTGATGGGGAAGAGCACCTCGGCGTGGATGGGGAAGGATCCGAGGGCGTCGCGCAAGGGGTCCGGAAGGACGAGCCGTCCGCCGGCTTCGAGGCAGTGCCCGTCGGGTAGGCCGTGCACGAGCACGGTCGGCACGGACGGGTAGCGATCGAGCCACGCGCGGAAACGGCGCATCTCCTCGTCGAAGCCGCCGATCGGCGAGGCGGCCGAGAAGACGAAGAAGACGCTGAGGCCGAGGTCGCGGACCACGTCCCAGAAGGGCGTGAAGGCGTCGTCGGTGTAATAGGTGCGGTAGCCCGACGTGAAGAACGTCGAGGTCGTGAAGTAGAGGCCGCGCATACCGAGTCGGAGGACGGCGTCGCGTAGGCGAGCGATTTGCTCGTCCTGGTAGGCGAGTGGCTCCTCGACCTGCGCCAGGCCGACGAAGCGACCTGGGTGCTGGAGGGCGGCGGCGGCGAAGTACTCGTTCAGGCTGCCGTAGATGTGGTCGTTCTGAAGGACGGCGACGTCGATGCCGGCGTAGTCCATCTGCGCGATCATGAAGTCCGGGGGGGCTTCCATCGTCTGCAAGCTCGGCGGCATGAACTGCACGTAGTGGTCCTCACCGTTGACGCGCCACTCATACCTGCCGAAGCGTCCGGCGCGGAAGTCGACCGCGCGTCGTCCGCTCGGGCCCGGATCGGCTTGGTCCCAGAGCGTCTTGGTTTCGACCCTTGCGTGGTCACGCATGCGCCGCGCTGGCTGGGCGCCGTGCGTGTGCATGGCGCGCTGGGCGTACAACAGGCGCTCGCCCGTGGAAGCGAATCCAGCGGGGCCCCCGAGGTACGGGAGCACGTGGGCGTGTGCGTCGACGACAAACGGGCGGGGGGAGGGGGTAGAGATGGGGTCGGCCACGGCGTCCTCCAGGGTGGAGTGGCAAGGTCTCAGCGTCGGAGCTTCGGGTCCCACGCGTCGCGCAGGCCGTCTCCGACGTAGTTGAAGCCGAGGACCAGCAGCGCGATGGCGATGCCGGGTGCGGTGACGATGTGCGGCGCGATCGCGAGGTAGTCCTTGCCGCGGCTGAGCATCGTGCCCCACTCGGGGAGCGGTGGTTGGACGCCGAGCCCGAGGAACCCGAGTGCGGTGGCGACCAGCACGGCTTGTCCGGCAAGAAGCGTCAACTCCACGGTCAGGGGCGCGGAGACGTTGGGGAGCACGTGGCGCACGAGGATGCGGGGCGTGCTGGCGCCGAGCGCGTACGAGGACCGTACGAAGTCCTCCTCCCGGACGTCGAGGACCGCCGATCGCGTGATGCGCGCCACCCTCGGTGCGTACGAGATCGAGATGGCGACGATCAGGCCGAGCAGGCCCGGCCCCACCACGGCGACGATCGCGATGGCGAGGATGATGGCGGGGATGGTGAGGACGACGTCGATGGCGGAGCTGAGCACCATGTCCCAGCGGCCACCCCGGTATCCGGCGACGATTCCGACCGGGATGCCGAGCAGCGCCCCGAACGCCACCGAGATCAGGCAGACGGCGAGCGAGTAACGGGTGCCCGCGAGCACGCGGCTCAGGACATCGCGCCCGATGTGGTCCGTGCCGAACACGTGTTCGGCCGACGGCGGCGCCAGCGTGGCCAGCAGGTTCTGTTGGTTGATCGGGTACGGGGCCAACGCGGGGCCGAACACGGCGATGAAAGCGAACGCCGCGAGGATCGTAGCCCCGACGACGAGCGTCGTGTGGCGACGGAAGGTCCGCCCCACACGAGCTGGGAGGTCGCGGCGGACTCCGGCGATGGGGGTCATCGGTACTCGATCCGTGGGTTCACGACCACGTACAGCACGTCCACTACGAGGTTGATCAGCAGGAACCCGGCGGCGAAGACGACCGTGATGCTTTGGATCATGTTGAAGTCGCGTACGCCGACCGAGTTGATCAGCAGCTGACCCAGGCCAGGCCAGGCGAAGACCTGTTCGATAACGACCGAACCGCCCAACAGGTAGCCCGCTTGGAGGCCGATCGTCGTAATCGTCGGGATGAGGGCGTTGCGCATTGCGTGCTTGTAGAGGACGGTGCCGCCCCGCAACCCCTTCGCCCGTGCGGTCCGGACGTAGTCCCGCTGCAGAACCTCGAGCAGGCTCGAACGGGTCATCCTCGCGACGATCGCGATCATCCGCGCTGCGACTGCGATCGTCGGCATCACGAGGGACCGCGCGTCGCCGTACCCGAAGCTCGGCAGCCAGCCGAGCGTCACCGAGAAGACGGAGATCATCATCAACCCGAGCCAGAAGTTCGGGATTGAGAGCATGCTCGTCACCAAGAAGCTGACGACCTGGTCGATCGCCCCCCCGCGGTAGACGGCTGAGATCGCGCCCGCGGGGATCCCGATCACGATCGTCAGCACGATGGCGCTGGCGAGTAGTGCGAGCGTCGGGCCCAGGTGCCGCACGATGACGGGACCGACGTCGTCCCGGTAGATGCCGGAGTAACCGAGGCGACCCTCGAAGAAGCCGCCGACGTACGCAAGATATTGAACGATCACCGGCCGGTCGAGTCCGAGCTGAGTGCGCACGCGTTCGACCGATTCCTGGGTCGCCGTGGCCCCCGCGATGAGGCGGGCGGGATCTCCGGGAACGAGGCGGAAGAGCACGAAGATCAGCGTCACCACCAGCAGCACGATGGGCACGATGCGAAGCAGGCGCCATGCGAGGTACTCGAGCATCAGCCTCCGGTCCCGCGCCGCCGGGAGCGCGGTCCCCCGGTCGCGAAGACCGGGGGACCGCGCAGGACGTCAGCGATGGGCGTCCCGCACGATGGTGAAGATGACGGGCCACACTTGGACGCCGGACGCGTCGGCCCGGGTCGCAGTGATGACCTCGTTGACCTGCAGCCAGAGGTACGGAGCGTCGGCCCACACGATGCGTTGCACGTCGGCAAGGTAGGCGTCGCGGGCGTCGAGATCGATCGACGTCTTGGCCGCCGCGATGAGTTGGTCGACCTCGGGGTTGTCGTAGCGGACGATGTTCCAGGCGCCGATCGCGGCCGCGCCGGGAGGGTTCGACGTGAAGAGCGAGTCGAGGTGGTACGTGCCGTCGGAGCTCGAAGGGTTGAAGCCGAACTGCGCGATGTCCCAGGCGATGTTCTCGGGCGTCTTCCGGAGTTCGTCCCAGTAACCCGCGGCCTCGATCTTCGTGATGGTCACGTCGACGCCGACGTCAGCAAGCGACGAGGCGACGATCTCAGCGATGTCGAGGTCGCCGGGGAACAGGCCCTCGGGCGTGTAGAGCGAGAACTCGAGGCGCTCGCCGTCCTTCGTGCGGACGCCGTCGCTGCCGAGCGTCCAGCCGGCTTCGTCGAGCAACGCGCCGGCGCGCGCCGGATCGAACGCGAAGTCACCGGCGCTGACGTGGCCGACGGTGTTGAACGCCAGCGGCGAGTTGGCCGGACGCGCGAACCCCTGGAACACGCCACGCGAGATCGCGTCCTTCGGAATCGCGTAGTTCAGGGCCTGACGCACCCGCACGTCGTCGAGCGGCGGACGCTCGGTCATCAACGCGAAACCCATCGGGCGCAGGCCAGGGGTGGTGAGGACCTGGACGTTCGGGTCGGTCTCTAGCGTCAGGGCGAGCTGCGGCGGCACCGAGTCGATGACGTCGACCTCACCGGTGCGGAGCGCCGAAATGCGCGTGGACGCTTCCGGAACGTACCGGAACACCAACTCGTCGGTGCCCGATGGCTCGCCCCAGAAGTCGGGGAAGGCCTTGAGCACGACCTCTTGGCCCGGGTTGAAGGAGTCGAGCATGAACGGGCCGCTCCCCACCGGGTTCGTTGCGATCTCGTCGTCTCCGTACCGTTCGGCCGCGGCCGGGCTGACGATCGCCCCAGAACCGTGTGCGAAGGTGTTGAGCAGGGCCGAGTACGGCTCGTGCGTCGTGATGGCGACCGTCAGGTTGTCGAGGGCCACCGTGCCGGCGACCGGGTTCCAAAGCGGACGGTTGGTCGGGTTGCGCTCGGCGTCGATCATGCGCTCGACGTTCCAGACAACAGCTGCAGCATCGAACGGGGTGCCGTCGTGGAACGTGACGCCTTCGCGAAGCGTGAAGGTCCAAGTGAGGCCGTCGTCCGACGCCGTCCATCCGGTGGCCAACTGCGGGGCGAGCGTGAAGGTCTCGTCGAAGGTCACGAGGCGATCGTAGATGGCGAACGCGACCTCGTACCCGGCGGGGTAGGCGAGGAAGGCGCCATGTGCGGGGTCGAGCGTGGTCACCGGGACGCTCTGTGCGTACACGATCCGGTTCGACTGGGCGAGGCCAAGCGATCCGAGCCCCAAGGCGAGCACGCCGATAGCGATCAGGGTGAGGAGCGGGCGGAATCGTCCGGTCATTTGGGTCTCCCTTGCTGCGAGGACGTGGCGGCGGTGGGTTGGGATGAAGGCATCATTTGGTGCCGTTGCGTGGCGGCGGCAAATGGTACGTGGCGGCATGCCGGCGGATCGTCTCGGCGTGCGAGAAGATCGCTGGCGTGCCGCCGGTATGCACGAACACCACGGTCGCGTCCCGCGGGACGATGCCCTCGTTGATGTGGTCTAGCAGTGCCGCGAAGGTCTTGCCCGTGTAGATCGGGTCGAGGACCACCCCCTCCGTGCGAGCCATGAGGGCCATCGCGTCGAGCGAGGCCTCGGTGACGTGTCCATAGCCTGGTCCGACGTGGTCACCAAAGCTGATGACCTCCGCGGGATCGATGCGTACGTCGAGTCCGAGGAGCGCCAGCGTGTCGTTGGCGATCTGGGCCGTCCGCGGAGGGACGTCGTATTCGTAGCTGACGGTGACGCCGTGCACCAAGAAGGGCGCCTCAAGTAAGCGCTTGGCCAGCACCAGGCCTGCCTGTCCCTTGCCGCCCGACGTCATATAGACGAAGTCGGGGTAGGCGCCCAGCGCGTCCATCTGCTCCAGCATCTCGACGGTGCTCTCGAGGTACGCGAGTGCGGAACCGATGTCGAAGATCGGTTCGCTCGTCAGAACCATCGGGCGGCGTCCCTCGCGTCGAACGCGATCGACGACCTCATCGATCACGCGCTTCTGGGCTTCGCGGTCAGGGACGTAGTGGATCTCGGCGCCGAGGAGCTCGTTGACGAGCAGGTTCCCTTGCGGCTCCGGGGGCGGCTCGCCCTTGAGGACGAGCACCGTGCGCATGCCCAACCGGTTCGCGGCGGCGACCGTCTGCCGAGCGGAGTTCGACGTGAGCTCGAGGGCCATGATCAAGACCTCGGCTTTGGCGCGGAGCGGCTCAACCATGCGGAACTCGAGGTTGCGGCTCTTGTTGCCGCCGAACGCCATGCCGGTCATGTCGTCGCGCTTGAGGAAGATTCGCGGTCCACCGAGCAGGCGCGAAAGGTGCTTGGCCTCCTGCAGGGGCGTTGGCAACGTCGCGAGGGGCACCCGCGGTTGCGTGGCCACGAGCCGACGTACGGCGCCTGTGCTCAGGGGGAGTGCGAAGTCCTCGATGCGATCCATGTACCGTCCCATCGGCCCGACGGCGACAAGGCGTTCGGTCCAAGGACGCGTCCGCGCCTGGAGCGTAACGACCGTTGGGTGTAAGCGAAGCACAGGGACGCCGCTCCGGATGTGTCAAGATGCGGTACCTCGTTCCGCATATTGGGACACCTGAGGCAAACTACACTGGAAGAGGATCGGGTCGACGATGAGCCGTTCGATGGACAAAGCGCTGTCGTTGCTTGAGTTCGTGGCTAACGGGGCGCAAACGCTCAACGACCTGTCAGCCGCGAGCCAGTTGCCCAAGAGCACCGTGCACCGGCTCGCCGGCGTGCTCGTCGACCACGGGTTCCTGCGTACCGCCGATTTCCGGTACTTCCTCGGATACCGCCTGATGGAACTTGGCGAGCGCGCGCGGCAGCAGGTGCCGCTGTCGGGCCTCGCGAGGCGCCACATGGAGGCCATCGCGAGCCGCACCAGCGAGACGATCCACCTGGGTGAACTGACGGGTCGAGAGATCGTTTACCTGGAGAAGGTCGAAGGGGCTCGTGGGCTGCAGATGCGTTCGCGGGTCGGTCTGATGTCGCCCGCAGCTGCCACCGCCATGGGAAAGGCGATGATCGCCTTCTTGCCCGAAACAGCCTGGGGTGGGTACTTCGCAGACGAGCCGCCGCGAACGCCCAGTTCGATCACGACGGTCGACACGTTCGTCGAGGAACTCCGGGCGGTTCGAGAGCAGGGTTTCGCATTCGATCGTGAGGAGAACGAGGTCGGTATCTGCTGCGTCGCGGCTCCCATCTGGGACGCGTCGGGTCAAGTCGTGGCCGCCGTCAGCCTCAGCGGCGCGGTGATCTACATCCCCCCCGATCGCCTCGCCACGCTGGCCCACGACGTGGTCGCGTGCGCGGTGGCCATCTCACAAGAGCTCGGTGGCGGCGTTCGCAGTTGAGGGGCGCGGTCGGGCGCCCTGCCTTGCGTGAATGAGAGCGCTTTAGCGAGCGAATCGGCGAAGGCCGATGCACTCTGACCCCCGCGCCCGCCCCAGGCACCCGGACTTTCCCCGACACGCCGTCGGCCTTTCACCGATGCACGAGCCCGTCGCGCTCCCTACGGTGCGGGTAGGGCCCCTGCCGCCCTCGTTCGGGGGCGTCGTGAACCGCGTTGCGCTCCCCCTTAGCGAGGGCGACCGGGACCGTCGCTTCGCCCCGTCCCTGGGGCGACCCGTCCGTGGGTAGGAGGGACCGCAGCATGGCCGTGACCGCGACGACGACGCTCTTCGGGTTCGACGTCATCCGCAAGGGGGCCCTCGGCGACCCGCCCCCCAACCTGCCCGAGGACGGTGCGGCGCGCGCTGCGTTCGACTGGGACGCGGTGCGCGCCGAGCTCGACGGCCTGCCGGCCGGAGGCCTCAACCTCGCGCACGAGGCGGTCGACCGCCACGCCGCCGGGCCGCTCGCCGACCGCGAGGCGCTGCGCTGGTTGGGTGCCGACGACGCACAGCGCTCCTTCACGTACCGCGACCTCAAGCGCGCCACCGCGCGCTTCGCGAACGCCCTCGAGGCCTTGGGCGTCGAGCGCGGCACGCGCGTCTTCTGCCTGCTGGGGCGGGTGCCCGAGCTGTACGTCGCGGCCCTGGGCACGCTCAAGCGCGGGGCCGTGTTCGCGCCGCTGTTCTCGGCCTTCGGCCCCGAGCCCATCCAGCAGCGCATGGAGATCGGCGAGGGGCGTGTGCTCGTCACCAGCCCGCGGCTCTACCGGCGCAAGGTCGCCCCGGTGCGCGACCGCCTGCCCGGTCTCGAGCACGTGATCCTGGTGCCGGGCACCGAGGACCCCATCCCGGGCGACCTGCTGGGCGACGGCGTGCACGATTGGAACGCGGTCATGGACGCCGCGTCGGAGGACTACACGATCGCCGCGACCGACCCCGAGTCGCTCGCCCTGCTCCACTTCACCAGCGGCACCACCGGCCTGCCCAAGGGCGCGATGCACGTGCACCAGGCGGCGGTCCACCACTACGCCACCGGGCTCTACGCGCTCGACTTCCACGACCACGACGTCTTCTGGTGCACCGCCGACCCCGGCTGGGTGACCGGCACCAGCTACGGGATCCTGGCGCCGCTGCTGCACGGCATCACCAACGTGGTCGACGAGGCCGAGTTCGACGCGGAGCGCTGGTACCGGATCCTGCAGGAGCAGCGCGTGACCGTCTGGTACACGGCGCCCACCGCGGTGCGGATGCTGATGAAGGTCGGCGCCGACGTCGCGAAGGGGTACGACCTGTCGCGGCTGCGCTTCATCGGCAGCGTCGGCGAACCGCTCAACCCCGAGGCGGTCGTGTGGGGGAACGAGACGTTCGGGATGCCGATCCACGACAACTGGTGGCAGACCGAGACCGGCGGCATCATGATCGCCAACACCCGCGCGATGGACGTCAAGCCCGGCTCGATGGGGCGCCCGCTGCCTGGGATCACCGCCGGGATCGTGGCGAAGCGCGACGACGGCGGCCTCGACGTGATCGACGACCCCGACGTCCCTGGCGAGCTGGCGCTGCGCCCCGGTTGGCCCTCGATGTTCCGCGGGTACCTGCACCGCGAGGAGCGCTACCGCCAGGCCTTCCGCGACGGCTGGTACCTGACGGGCGACCTCGCCAAGCGCGATGCCGACGGGTACTTCTGGTTCGTGGGCCGCGCCGACGACCTGATCAAGTCGGCGGGCCACCTGATCGGGCCCTTCGAGGTCGAGAGCGCCCTGATCGAGCACCCCGCCGTCGCCGAGGCGGGCGTCATCGGCGTCCCCGACCCGGTGGCCGGCGAGCTGGTGAAGGCCTTCGTCACGCTCGCGCCCGGCTACGAGGCGAGCGACGCCCTCAAGCTCGAGCTGATCGGCCACGGGCGCAAGAAGCTCGGCCCCGCGGTCGCCCCCAAGATGATCGAGATCGTCGACGCGCTGCCCCACACCCGCAGCGGCAAGATCATGCGCCGCCTGCTCAAAGCGCGCGAGCTCGGCCTGCCCGAGGGCGACACGTCGACCCTCGAGAACGCGCCGGGCGCGCCGAAGGGAGCCGCCTCGTGAGCGAGACCCTGCCGCTGCCCAGCAAGGAGCACGCGCAGCACCTGCTGCGCCAGATGATCCGCATCCGCCGCTTCGAGGAGGCCTGCGCCGAGCTCTACCAGGCCACCAAGATCCGCGGCTTCCTCCACCTCTACATCGGTGAGGAGGCGGTCGCGACCGGGGTGATGGAGGCGCTCGACGAGCGCGACGGTATCGTCGCCACCTACCGCGAGCACGGCCACGCGCTGCTGCGCGGCATGCCGGCCGAGTCGATCATGGCCGAGATGTACGGCAAGCAGGAGGGCTGCAGCCGCGGACGCGGCGGCTCGATGCACCTCTACGACGCGGCGACGCGCTTCTACGGCGGCAACGCCATCGTCGCCGGCGGGCTGCC
>JARGGE010000379.1 GCA_029210865.1 Trueperaceae bacterium | reverse complement strand
CGCGTCTGGGCGACGGCGTACCAGGCCTCGTGGGTCACGCCTGGTCGAGCGGGCCAGGCGACGACCATGGCGGCAGCGACCACGGCGAGCACGAGCAGGCCGACCTGGGGAAGATCGCCGGTGCGCAGCCGATCGCCGGCGGCCCGCCAGAGGGTCACGGGCCCACCTCGGCGGCGAACGGGGGCGCGGGCGGCAGCAGCGCGTACCACCCGGCGTCGTCGCGCGCCCAGGCGCTCCCGGGCGGCAGGAGCGCCTCGAAGGCCGCCACGACAGCCGTCGGTGGGGATGGATCGCTCGGCGCCCCGGGCGGTCGTCCGGGTTCGAGCCGCGCCCAGGCGTCGCCGCCGACGATCCGCACGTCGCGCAGAGGGTTCGGTCCGATCGCTCGTGGGAGGCCGTCGGCGCCCCATGCGATCACCGGCGCCGCCGCCCTGGGCGGTTCGAGCAGCGTCGCCCCACGCCACCGCGCGAGCGCGACCTCGGTCCGCGCGGTGCGCCCGACGACGCTGCCACCGGTCGCGACGGCCGCCGGGCGCGCGTGCACGTCGACCGCCACCGCGCCCGCCGGCAGCGTCAGCACGGCCAGGGCCCGCTGCTCGAGCGCGAGCTCGCCACCCGCGACGTTCAGGACGCGCGCTTCGACCACCGCGGTGCTGGGCGGGCGCCAGGCGGTGGTCGCCACCACGCTCGCGGCGACCACGGCCCACCCCCACGTCGCCAGGCCGACGGCGCCGCCGAGCCGCCAGCCGAGGAAGACCAGGACCACGTAGACGGCGACCACGACCGCGACGCGCGCGGGCGGCGGGAAGGTCGGCAGCGCCACCACGTGGGACGCCGCGAAGGCCGTCGCGACCGCCGCGACGTCGATGCGCGCCGCGGTGAGCTCGACGTCGCTCGGGGCGGCGCCGAACCACCAGCCGCCGACGCCGCTCGGCCACCAACCGCCGTCCGCGAGGGCGCGGACGGGGGCGAGGGCCGGGTCGTCGACCGCCGCGCCCTGGACGACCACGATCGCGCCGCCGGCCGCCGCCGCGGCCAAGGCCGCCGGTTCGGGCAGCTCGGCGGTCCCGTCGATCCAGACCGACCGGACGCCGCCGAAGGCTGCCGCGCGCGCCGGCAGGTCGCTGCCTACGACGTCGACCACCCGCCCCGCGAGCGCCTGCGCGACTTCGCCCGCGCGCGTCGACACCACCAGGTCGACCGGTCGCCGGTCGGCCGAGGCGCGGTCGAGGGCCCCGCTCGCGACGATCGTCCCGCCGGCGTCGACCACCCACCGGAGCGACCGCCAGACCGGCAGGTACACGTCGAGGTCGAGAACGCGGACTCCCGCGCCCCCGGGGAAGGGGACCGTCACCGTCCACGGCCGCTCCCCTTCGCGCAGGCTCCCCTGATCGACCACGAGCTCGAAGCTCCCCGCACCGACGTCCCGCAGGACCACGCGCACGGGGTTCCAGGCCTCGGCGACGGCCTCGCCGCGGTACCCGATTGCCACGTCGGCCAGGCTCGTCGCCCCCTGCGCCACCGCGACGGCGAGGAGCGGCGCCACGAGCACGACGAGCCAGAGCGCGAGCGCCGGCCCACGGCGGCGCGCGCTCATGGCGATCCCGTCGGGTGCCAGACGATCGCGGTCGCGACCGACCGCTCGGCGCTCCGGTTCAGGACCTCGTCGCCCGCGACCAGCGTGGTGCTGCCACCGGAGTCCAAGCGCATCGCGTCCCGCGCGCCGAGGCGCTCGAACACGGCGATCAAGTCGGACGCGACCATCGCCTCCGCCGCCACCAGCAGCACGGTGCCGTCGGCGCGCACGCCGATCGCCGCCTGCTGCGTCACCTCGTCGAGGATCCGGACCCCGCGGGCGAAGGCCTCGTCCTCGGGCGCGAACGCGGGGCGGCCGTCGCGCAGGAGCAGCGGCCCCGCCTCGACCGCGTACCGCACCGCGGCGAAGCCGGACGGTTCGACCCGCAGGTCGACGCCGACGCGGGCGCCCGGGTCGACCAGCGCGAGCGCGCGCAGTTCGGGCGGGTAGACGATCGCGCGCCCGTCGGCCGGCACGAGGACCGGGCCGACGCGGTTCGCCGTCACCCGGTCCTCGGCGTCGAGCACGAGCACGCCCGCGCTGCCCGAACCGGCCCAGGCACCGCCCGGGTGCAGCGCGACGCGGTCCGCGGCCTCGTGGCTCGCGTCGAGGACGAGCCGACCGTCGACCGAGACGCCCACGCGGGTGCGCACCCGGTCGATGAGCACGCCGTCGGGACCGAAGCCGACGGCCGCGCGGCCCCGCGAGGGCGGCGAGCGCCACTCGCCGTCGACCACCAGCAAGCCGATGACGGTGCGGTTGGCGGGCTCGAAGTAACCGCCGTTGATCGCCGCGAAGGCACCCGCCGCCCACGAGCGCGTCGAGCGTGGGTCGCCGGACGCCCCCACCACGCGCCACTCGCCGCCGTTCGGAGCGACCTCGAGGACGTGGACGCGGCTCGGCCCTCCGCGGCCTGCGGCTCGGAAGGTGCGGTAGACGACGCCGGGGGCGAGCTGCTCGACGACCTCGACGTCCGCCGGGACGACGCCGCGGTCGGGGCGGAGATCGAGCACCAGCCGGGTGGGGGCCGCGAGCGCGAAGACGTCGTAGGCGAAGGCGACGCCGCCGACCTCCAGGCGCACCCCGGAGCCCGACGCGCGCCAGCGCAGGTCGAAGGCGCCGACCGCGGTCGGCAGGTCGGCCGGGAGCGCGAGCGGCGGCAGCTCGAGGTGCAGGGCCGCGCCCGCCTCCGACCGGCCGATCGTCCCGAGCGCGCGGAGCGCTTCGGGGGCGACCCCCTCGAGGTCGAGGACGACGCGGACGTCGACGTCGCCCGAGGTGCGGACCGCGGTCAGGCGCGCGGCGCCGGGATCGGCCGGCGCGACCTCGCCACCGCCCGGCACGGCGGCCGCGGCGCCGAGCGCGCGCGCGACGGCGGCGGCGACGACCACCACGCCGTCCTCGACG
>JARGGE010000378.1 GCA_029210865.1 Trueperaceae bacterium | reverse complement strand
TTGCTGATGAGCCGAACGAAGATCCTGGTCGTGATCCTGATCCTGGTACTGCTGGTGATGCTCTCCGGTTGCGCGCCCGGTCCCAACACCATGGCTGACGTGCCGAATGCCGAGGGTGAAGTCGCCGGATTCTGGATGGGACTGTGGCACGGGTTCGCCTCTCCCGTCATGTTCATCATCTCGCTCTTCAACAAGTCGGTGGAGGTCTACGAGGTCCACAACAACGGCGGATGGTACACCTTCGGCTTCCTCCTTGGCGCCAGTGTCACTCTCGGCGGAAGCAGCGGTGGCGCTGCGGGTCGCAGACGCCGGCGCTACAGGGATTGAGCTCGACACGGTCACGCGGGCCGCGGAATCCTGTCTACCTCGCCCGGGTCGGCCCGGGCGCCACGGTCCCGCGGGCGAGGCGGCGATCGGACTGCCCCACACCGCCCCTGGTCTTTTCGCCGCCCCGACTGTATCCTTGTCCGCACGGAGGAGGACCGGCGATGGGCGGAACCCGTGCGGATCTTGAAGCCACGCTCGTCAAGTTGCGTGCGGAGCTCGAGGAGCGCGAGGGCGGTCTCGGCGTCCTCGGCGCCGGTCAAGACGCTGTGCACGGCCCGGAAGAAGGTGCTCGAGACCTGCGCGTACTGCGGCGCGGTGGCGGTCGAGGGGCGCGCGACGGCGTTGATGAAGACGTCGTAGAGCGACCCGAAGAAGGGCACGGCCTCGAGGACGTCAGCGTCCTCGTACAGGGCCATGATCGTCGGGTTCAGCGAGCCCTCGACGGCGCGGATCTTCTGCTCGTCGTAGGACGCGAGGAACAGCGCCACGTCGGCGGCCAGTTCCGGGTTCTGGCTGTACTTGCTGACGCCGAGCTGCCAGCCGCCGAGCGTGGCCGCGGGCCGGCCATCAGCGACGTCGCCGGCGGGGAGCGGGCTCACGTCGAACAGGCCCGCGACCGCGGAGTCGGGGTTGTTGCCGAGCGAGTAGGCGTACGGCCAGTTGCGCATGAAGGCGGCGTTGCCGGCCTGCCACAGGTTGCGGGCGTCTTCCTCACCGAAGCCGGTGACGCCTGCGGGGCTGATCGTGCCGACCCACGAGGCGGCGAGGTCGATGACCTCGACGGCGTTCGGGTTGTTGATCGTGATCACGCCGTCGGGGCTGATGATGCTGCCGCCGTCGTTCGAGGCGACCCACTCGAGCGCGTCGCAGGTGAGGCCCTCGTAGCTGTTGCCCTGCCAGACGAAGCCCCAGAAGTCGGGGTTGCTCGCGCGCTCGCCTTCCTGGATGACGGTCGCCATCTCGGTCAACTCGGTCCAGGTGGCGGGGGGACCGTCGAAGCCGTACTTCTCGAGCAGGTCCGTGCGGTAGTACAGCAGGCCGGCGTCGGTGAACCACGGGATCGCGATCAGCTTGCCGTCGACCGTGTTGTTCTCGACGATCGCCGGGAAGTGCTCGCCCACGACGTCGGCCGCGCCGTACTCGAACAGGTCGACGAAGTGGACGGCGAGGTCGCCCGGCCAGATGACGTCGATCTGGTAGACGTCCACCTCGCTCGACTGCGCCTGGAAGAACTGCAGGTACAGGCCGAGGCGGTCGTCGGCGAGGTCGGGCGTGTCGAGCACGTTGACGGTGACGCCGGGGTTGGCGTCCATGTAGCGCTGCGCGGCCGCGCGCGCGAGCTCGAGTTCCTGGCCCACGGCGCCGGTGGCGATCGTGACCGTCTGCGCCATGGCGGCGCCGAGGATGAGCGTCGCGACGAGCGCGAGCGTGGTGAGGGTCTTCTTCACGGATGTCACCTCTTTCGGAGGGCGACCACAACGACGCGCCCTCGAGCGAACCGTCAAACCCCCGATGGCCGATGCCGGGTCGTTGGGACCCGAGTCCGCCCCGCGCGCCGCCGCCGCGGACCGTTGCGGGCCACAGCCGACCCCGCGGGGAGGCGGGGCCGAAGGTTTGATGCGGAGAGTCTACCGCGTGGCCGTGAGCGCGGCAAGCGCGTCGAGCACGTCTCTCTCGTGTCGAGGCAAAAGTACACAGGTCATGGGACCGTGCGGTCGGGGGTCAGCGCACGCGCCGCCCGATGCTCGCCGTGACCCAGGCTTGCAGCTCGAGCTCGCGAAACGGCTTGGCCAACACGTCGGCCGCCGGCCGACGCCATGCCGTCAGGGCCCCGGCCGGACGGGCGCCGACGACGAGCACGGGCACGTGGGCCCCCTCACGCCGTCGCCGCAACCCGCGCAACCAGCGCCACGGGTCGCTCGCGACGTCCGCGACGACCGCGCTGGGGCGCAGCGCATCGAAGCGCGCATCGGCGGTCGCGACGTCCGCGACCAGCGTGGGGCGCACGCCGGCGCGCAGCAGCGCGAGGCGCAGGAGCCGGCCCTCGGCCGCCCCGGGGGCGACCACGAGCACGTCGGCCGGCGCGACGGCGTCGGGCGCCGGGGCGATGACGCCGGCCTCGACGAGCAGGCCCAGCAGCGCCAGCGCCCTGGCCTCGGAGAGGTCGGTCTCCGCCGCGATCGCACGCGCGGACCGGTGTCCGTCGACCAGCGCGAGCACGTCCCAGGCCTCGGGCGGCAGCCCCTGCGACGTCGGGTCGCCGACGCGCGCCAGCACCGCGTCCGGGTCGACGCCGACGTCGGCGTCCTCGCGCTCGGCGAGGACGTCCATCAGGAGCCGCAAGGCGTCGAGCCGGTGGCGCGCGGGGGGCTGCTCGCGGACGCCCCCCTCGGTGAAGCGGAAGCTGCCGTCGCGCCAGCCGACGAGCTCGGCCACGACCTCGACGGCCTGTCGCTCGACGGCCACGGCCAGCTCCTCGTCGTCGAGCCACCCCTTGGCAATCGCGGCGGCGCCGAGCGACGCGGGGTCGCCGGCGCGCTGCGCGGGTGGGCAGACGAGGTGATGGTGGGAGTGCGCCCGGAGGGTGTTGGCGATCAAGTGGAGATTGATGTGTTGGTGCGCGTCGGCAATCAGGTGGCTGCCATCGAGGTAAAGGGCGCTGCC